>JABSQD010000042.1 GCA_013214765.1 Mycoplasmataceae bacterium
ATAAAAGTAAGATAGTTTATTCTATGAAAAAAATTAAAATTTATTTAAAAACATTATTAATATTTACATTAACAACAATCATTTGTTTTTTAGGTTTTGTTGCTTTAACATTTAATCCAACCCATAATCAATATAGTAAATTAAATAGACTATCAAATAAAAATATTTTTTATATTAAAAAAAATCAAAAAATAGTTGATATTGAACTAGGTGTGAGTCATTC
Source organism: Mycoplasmataceae bacterium (assembly GCA_013214765.1). Lineage (GTDB taxonomy): Bacteria > Bacillota_I > Bacilli_A > Mycoplasmatales > Hepatoplasmataceae > Tyloplasma. The sequence goes on from JABSQD010000042.1 coordinate 224, forward strand.
AGGAATGACCATAGATACAAATAATGATGGATTCGGAGATGAATTATACACTTGAGGAAATAATGGAAATGGACAACTAGGCCTTGGTAATACTATTGATAAAAACAGACCAACAAAATTAGGATTTTTTTCAGGTAAAAAAATAATAGATATTAATTTTGGTGGTCGGTTTTCAGCAGTAACCATTGATACAACGGGTGATGGATATGGAAATAAGCTTTATACTTGAGGAGTGAACGATCTTGGACAACTAGGCCTAGGTTATATAAGTAATATTATTTCTTCTCCATATGAAGTAGATTTTGAATTATTAGATAATATAAAAATAATAAATATTTCATTAGGTGTCTCGCATGCAGCAGCAACCCTTGATACAACTGGTGATGGATATGGAAATGATCTTTATACTTGAGGAAATAATGAATATGGAGAATTAGGTTTGGGTTATTCTGAACAAGAAAAAATAAAAAATAAACCAACTCAAGTTTTATTTGATGATGAAGGAAATAGAATAATATCTTTATCGTCCGGATATGGATATATGGGAATAATTATTGATAGTACTAATAATTCATCATATGGAAATAAACTTTATACTTGAGGAAGCAATAAAAAAAATGAATCTAGTATCGATGACTCTGAAATTATTTTTATACCACATGAACAAACAACTGTAACTGGTAAAAATTTAATTGAATATTCAGCAGGAAGTAGTTCAGGAGCATTACTTGTTAATTCAAATAATAAAAAAATTGAAGGAGGAAATGAACTTTATACTTGAGGAAATAATTCTGGACATCTAGGCCATGGTGATAAAGAAAATCGAGATTTGCCAACAAAAATTGAAAGTATATCTAATAAGGGTAATATTATAAGTCAAATTAATATAAATAAAGAAAGTACAATGGCAATAATCAATGATGAACTTTGGACTTGAGGTACAGATTTTAATGGACAATTAGGAAATGGTGAATTACTTGAGAACAATGTGCTTTTTCCGACCCTTTTATTAGACCAACCCTTATATTTGGATATTGTTTCTATAAAAAATAATACTCCGGGATATTATCCATTTTCAGCAGCAACCCTTGATACAACAGGTGATGGATATGGAAATTCACTTTACACTTGAGGAACTAATGGTTTTGGACAACTAGGTAATGGTGAATCTACAGGGGATAACCAAGTTGGATATATTTCATCACCAACTAAGATCGATGTTGTTAAGCTTTCTATAATTAGAGTAATATTAATTATTGTTCTATCTATTATTATTCTCATTATTCTCATTATTCTTATTATTTATATTATTAAATATATAAAAAAGAAAAATAATAAAAATAATAAAAATTATAAAAATTTAAATTATTTTGAAAGACAAAGAAAAATTGATAATTGAAAAAAATAAAAATAAAAATATAAAAAATTTAATTCATTTATAAAAGAGGGGACTAACTCTCCTTTTTTATATTTGACACTAATTAATGAATTAAATGTATTACCTATATATGTAGCTATAGTATTAAATTCATAAACTAATGAGTTAATGAATATGTGTTTTTAAAAAATGCAATAGTATAATTTTAATATGAAACAAAATGTAAAAAAATATTCTCAAAAAGAATTTGAATTAAATGTGAATAAATTTTTAAAAGAACCATTTTTAAAACTTGGTAAAAGGGAAAAACTTCATAGATATTTTTCATGAGATATATTAAATGAAAAATTTAAAGATGTTTTAAATTCTGGAGACGCATCTAAAAAAGAAGTTTTATCTTTGCATATTTCAATGTATTTAGCAAGTTGAGGAATGTATCGTGGATCAACTAAATTATTAAAATATTTTAATTTTAAAATTAATAAAAGTGTAGTCGAAATTTTATTAAAATCCAAATATAAAAGCTTAGAAAATATTAAATCTATGAATGATTACAAGGATAAAATATCATTAATAATTGAACTTTATGATGATATTAAAATAAATTATAATAATGAATTTAATTCAATTAGCAAAAACGAAAATGTAAGTAATTCTCCAACAGATACATTAATAACTAAAATAATCTTAGGAACATATGCATGTTTTCCAGCATATGACACTAATGTTAAAGCTTCTTTAAGGGAGTTTAATGTATCGAGTAATTTAGAATTGAAAAAAAATAGAGAAAAACCATTTTTAGATTTATATGAAATGTACAAAGATATTGAATTTGATGGAGAATATCCAATAATGAAACAAATTGATATGTCTTTATTTAAATATGAAAAAAAGTAATTTTATTAAATTTAATTTAATATAAAATATATTTTTTATTTATCTCAATATGATGGTTCATCTATGAAAGAGGGAACTGACTCTCCTTTTTCTTTATATTTAGCACCAATTAATGAATTAGATGTATTACCTATATATGTAGCTGTAGTATTAAATCCATAAACTAATGAGTTATGAATAGATGCATCCAAAGGTAAACTAGTAGCATTATTAATTAGTGAATTATTAATAGTTATTTTATTACTAGAATATATTTCAACTCTACCTAAAATAATAGTATTGCTAATATGAATATCAGAAGAAGGAGAGATAGTTAATGTTTTTCCTGATTCAACTATATATACTTTACTATCTATATTGGTAGTAATATCTATAGAAGAATCACCTTTTGTTAGATTATGATCAGTTATAACTTCATCTGTCATCGAAGGCGATATTCAATCATAATATTCATTTACAAGCGAAAGACCAATTGGATTAATATCATTTTTATGTAATTTTACATATTTCGTTAATGAAAAGACGAAATTATATTTATTTTTAGATTTAAAATAAAAATAACCTGATGTAACTATAAGAGACGCAACTAAAAAAGTAGCTGTTATGAAACTTAATAATTTAATTTTATTCTTGGATTGTTGTTTCACGATTGATTCCTTTTTTTAATATTTTTTTTGGTCTTTTAACTGCATGATATTCAAAAAATATAGTTCAACATGCATTTTGAAATTCTTCAGCTTGTTGTTTAGAATTGAATGTTAATCTAATTGGTCATGCTCAACCCCTAGAGGTAATCTGGACTCTTTTATCACTATTAATAAGTTTTATTTGATCAATATCAGGTATTCTTATCTCTCTTTTTATAGGAGTATCACCATTAGCTACTAATCTTATTAATCTATTAGTAATAGTAACCCTAGTAATTCCTCATGGTTCATATGTAGATCCTTCAATAAATGTTTTATTTTGTAATGAAAGATTCATAAAAGGTAGTTTAATTCCTGATTTAGTATTGCCTATATATTTTCTCTCTTTTTGACCAATTTCCATATTAGAAACATCATAAGTAAAAAAAGGAATTTGTCCACGAGGAACTCTATAATCAGTTCCTACTTCATTTAATGTTAAAACATTAAATTTATCAGGAGATATTATTAATGCTTTTTTGTATTTTTGTTGACTTATTACTATTTTAAATTGAATAATAGTAAAATAAATCAGTATAGTTAGTAATGGTATCAAAGTAGTTCAAAATAGTATTAATGTTATTATATTTTTATTATATTAATTTATTGCAATAATTTGTTATTTTTTTTATAAAAAAGAATATATCCTTTTAATATTTTTTCTTTATTTTTTTCTTTTCATATACATATGTGTTTTAAAAAATGTTTTTTATTATTTGATTTATATTTACATATTGGGCATTGTAACTTCA
>JABSQD010000043.1 GCA_013214765.1 Mycoplasmataceae bacterium
CTATTTCAAGATAGTAGAAAATTTGCAACGATTGATATGTTTGAAAGTAATATTTCTTTGAAAGAAAATCCAATATTAATTAAAATAGCTAAAGAACCATTCAATATAAATATAAAAGAATTTTATAATAAATTAAATAAAAAGCGAATTTCTATTAAATTAGCTATATTGGATCAAAAAATAATTTCAGGAATTGGAAATATATATGCTGATGAAATTTTATTTGAAGTTAATATTCATCCTGAAACCCCATCTAATTTAATAACAATTAATGAATCTAATAAAATTGTTTTAGCTGCTAAAAAAATACTAAAAAAAGCAATCGAATTAAAAGGAACTACAATTAAAAATTATACTTTTTCATTAAATGCAAAAGGTCAATATCAAAAATATTTAAAAGTTCATCAAAGAGTTAGTAAATTATGTTTCGTGTGTAAAAATATTATTAAAAAAATAAAAGTTGGCGGGAGAGGAACTTATTTATGTGAATGATGTCAAATAAAAAAATAAATGTATCTTATTTTTTATATAAAAATGCTCCTCTAAATAATAAATAATATAAAAATATATAAACATATGGCATAAAGAAATAATATTTATACATTGTTGATGAATTTATAACATTAAATGGATTTCCTGAATTAACATTAATAATTGCTTTGGAAAGGATAATTCCTGATTCTGCTGTGTTGTCAAAAGAATCAAGATCCACAGCAGATAATACAGAATTAAATGCTATTTGATTAATATGAAAAGTAGGAAAAAATTGGCAAACTATTCACATTGGAGTTCCTAAAAGAAATGGATCTAATGCACCAAATATTTCAGTATTTTTTCCATCTTGTTTAATTAAAACTGCATAACCATCAACATATGTTCAAGTTATTGAAAGTGTTCCACCAATAAATAAAGTTAAAAGTAAATAAGTGAGTATAAAAATATAATATCCGTTTTTTGCCTTTATAAATCTTTGTAAAAATATCGAAAATGCAAACATAATAATTGTAAGTATAAATCAATAATATAAAATAACTAATCATTGAACATTATTTCAATTAATAGCTGGTATAGGGTTTAAATTCATAAATGAAAACTGAGTCAATGCTCATCCTATTTTTTCAAAAAATATTAATGAAGCAATAATTGAAGCAATACTTATAAATGAAGTTAATAACATTGAAAGAGATACTGATGCTATTGTAATTTTTTCTGTTTTTCTTGTAAGGGATAAATTTTTCTTAAGTGTTGAATCACTAAAAGAATATGCTAATGACCCAAATGTCATTGATGTAGATAGAAATGTTGATGTGTAAACAATCATTGTAAACCCAAATCAAATTGGTAAAAACATTGAAAATCCTAATGTAATAATTATGGGAAGCAATAATCCAGAAAATAAAAATACTCCATTTTTAAAAAGTGTTTTAGTATTTAAAATCATAAGATGGAATAAAATATAAAATAAATTATTTTCAAATTTTTTATTATCATTAATTTCAATCATAATTAAATTTTACTATAAATAAAATATTTATAAAAAATAAATAATTAAAGAAAGTTATTATTTTTCTATAGCTTCCATTCTTTCAAGAATTTTCGAAAGTTGTTCTTTTCCTCTATATTTAATTTTTATTTCATTAGAAGTTATTTCAACTTTTGATTTTAATTTATTTCTAACAAGCTCTTCAGCATATAAAATTTCTTGTGATTTTTTTTCTAATTTTATTAATTTTTTATTTACTCCATATTTTTTTAATTTTTCTATTTTTGTATAATTTTCTGTTTCTCTAACTGATAAATTTTGTAATATTATTTTTTCATATAAATTTTTAGCACTATTATTATTTAAAGAAATTAATGTTCTAGCATGACCATAAGAAATTTTTCCATTTAAAACTCCATTAATAATTTTTTTATCAAGTTTTAATAAACCTAATAGATTAGCAACATAAGATCTTGACTTTCCAATAATAATCGCAACTTCATCTTGTTTTAATTCTTGTTTTTCAATCATTTCTTTTAATGATTTAGCAACTTCAATAGGATTTAAATCTTCTCTTTGAATATTTTCCACCAATGCTATTCTTTGCATTTCTGTATTAGACACATTTGCTATAACTGCTTTAACAGTTTCAAGTCCTGCTAATTTAGCAGCTCTAACTCTTCTTTCGCCAGCAACTATAAAATAATCTCCATCTTCGTTTTCTTTTACAAGAATCGGAGTAAACAAACCATTTTCCTTTATTGACTGTGCCAATCCTTCTATCTCTTTTACATCAAATTGTTTTCTGGGTTGGAATGGATTTACAACTAATTTTGTAATATTTACTTCATCTATTATTCCGTTAGTTCTACTCTCTTTTATGTTATCAATAACTTGTTGAACGTTTCCACCAAATATTTGATTTAGTCCTTTTCCTAATTTTGGTTTATCTTTTTTTTCCATTATTTTCCTCTCATTTTATAACTTCTTTAGTTAATTTTAAATAGGCTTCAGCACCCCTAGATGACTTATCATAGTCAAATATTGCTTGTCCAGTAGAAGGGGCTTCAGCTAATTTTATATTTCGAGGTATCATTGTTTTAAAAACTTGTCCCTTAAAAAATTTTTGAACTTCATCTTTAACTTCATTTGCAAGATTGGCCCTTGAATCATACATAGTTAATAATATTCCTCCTATTGTTAATTCAGGATTAAACATTTTTTTAACTAAAGATATTGTTGATAATAATTGAGTAAGTCCTTCCAAAGCATAATATTCTGTTTGTATGGGAATAATAATTTTATGGGCCACAGATAATGCATTTCTATTTATTAATCCCAATGAAGGGGGACAGTCCATAATTATATAATCATAATCATTTTTAATCAATTCAAGTGAATCTTTAAAAATTATTTTTTCAGATTCATTTTTCATTGATAAATGAATATCTGCACCTGCTAATTGAATAGTCGATGGAATTATATTTACTCCTTTTGTTTTAGTTTCTATAATGATATTATTAATTGGTTCATTATCAACAATAAAATCAAAAACATCTTTATTAATATTATGTTTTTCAATTCCAAGTCCGGACGTCGAATTAGCTTGAGGATCTAAATCAATAAGCAAAACTCTCTTATCCTTAAGTCCAAGGCCCGCCGCAAGATTCATAGCAGTGGTAGTTTTACCTACTCCACCTTTTTGGTTTGTTATAACTATTATTTCCATAATTATTTAAATTATATATTAGTATAGAGGTATAGTTTTAATTTGTGAAAAAGTTCTTACTTCTCTTTTTTTAATAATTATATTTTTTTCAAAACAAATAAATGATCTTTTAACCATATCATCAAGAATATATTCTTTATTTTCTATAAATTTAATTGAAAGTTCATTTTCAATTTTTATCATATTAATAGGCAATTCTTTTTTAACATTAGATCCTTTATAAAAAATTAGATATCCCTTTTTATTAACTAAATGATGAGTTATTTCTAAAAGGATGTTGAGCGGAGCAACAGCTCTAGAAACAACTACATCAGCTTTAAAATTTATTTCTTCTACTCTATTATTAATAGTTTTAACATTATTCAAGCCAAGTTCTTTAACAACAAAATTAATATAATCAATTTTCTTTTTATTAGAGTCAATTAATATTAATTTTGATTTATCTAAAACTATAGCTAAAACTAAACCAGGAAATCCTCCTCCAGATCCAACATCAATAATTGATTTATTTTTTAAATCATAATGCTTAATTATTTCTATCGAATCTAAAATATGTTTGAGATTGAATTCTTTTTCATTAG
>JABSQD010000044.1 GCA_013214765.1 Mycoplasmataceae bacterium
AGATGATGCAAAAGGCGAAGATATATTCGAATGACTTAAGAGTTTATTTAAAATATGATTTAAAGAATTTTGAAGTGTATTTAATGAACTTATTTTCTTTTTTAAAGAATTAATAGAATATAGATTAGAAATAGAAAAAGATTATGATAGAGAATATGAATTGGTAAAAATATATTGAAAATTTATCCATGAACTTAGAGAATCTAAAATTAATAATTATAATCATTGAATAATTTATATAAATAAAAATATACATAATGCACTAACAAAATTTCATTAATATGATCAAAAGAAATCAGCAAGATAGTTCAAAATACAGCGCAGAGTCGATAAAAGTCCTTAAGGGTTTAGAGGCTGTTAGAAAAAGACCTGGTATGTATATTGGAGATACAAATTCAAGAGGATTACATCACTTAGTTAAGGAAATTGTTGATAATTCTATAGATGAACATTTAGCAGGGTATGCTAAAACTATTATAGTTATTCTTGGCTCTGATAATTCAATAATTGTCCAAGATGATGGTAGAGGAATTCCTGTGGGAATTCATCATAAAACTAATAAATCAGCTGTAGAAACAGTTTTTACTTTACTTCATGCTGGAGGTAAATTTGGAGGAGATAAATCTGGATATAAAATGTCTGGCGGATTACATGGTGTTGGTTCGTCAGTTGTTAATGCTTTATCAGAATATTTACATGTTACTGTTTGAAAGGATAAGATTGAATATAAAATTGAGTTTTCACAAGGTGGTTCAAAAAATACTGGACTTAAAGAAGTTGGAACAACAACTAAAAAGGGAACTAAAATACATTTTAAACCTGATAATACAATATTTACTACAATTAATTTTAAAGGAAAAGAAATTTCTAATAGATTAAAAGAATTAGCATATTTAAATCCAGGAGTAGAAATTAAATTTAAAGATAAAAAAAATGAAACTAAAGAAATTTATCATTATCCAGACGGAATTTCTGCTTATGTAGAAAAAATTTCAGAAGGTCAAAAACCAATTACTAAAGTTCATAATTTTAATGTTTCTAATGATAAAATAACTCTTAAAATAGCTATGAAATATACTACATCAAGTCAAGAAAATATTTATTCATTTGTTAATAATATTATTACACCAGAGGGTGGTTCACACGAAACAGCATTTAAAACAGCTTTAACTAAATCAATTAATGAATATGCTGCAGATAATAAACTACAACAAGGCGGAAAACCACTTGAGGGATCTGATATTAGAGAGGGATTATATGTTGTTATTTCAATTTATTTAGTTGAATCATTATTACAATTTGAAGGACAAACAAAATCTAAACTTTCATCTAATATTGCTAGAACATATTCTGAGCAAGTTATATATAAGCATTTAAAACATTATCTCAATTCTAATAAAGCATATGCTATTGATATAGTTCAAAGAGCATATGCTGCAAAAAAAGCCAAAGAAGCTGCTAAAAGAGCTAGAGAAGTATCTAGACAAATAAAATCATCAAAAACAAAATCATTTGCTGGTAAGCTTGTTACAGCACAATCAAATAATCCGGAAGAAAGAGAGTTGTTTATTGTTGAAGGTGATTCAGCTGGTGGTTCAGCAAAATTAGGAAGAGACAGAAAAACACAAGCCATTCTTCCATTAAAAGGAAAAATTGTAAATACTGAAAAAGCAAATTTAAAAACTATTCTTTCCAATGAAGAACTATCAACAATGATTCATGCTATTGGTGGAGGTCTTGGTGATAATTTTAACAAAAAGAAGGTTAACTATGGAAAAATAATTATCATGACTGATGCTGATACTGATGGAGCGCACATCCAGACTCTTTTATTAACTTTCTTTTACAGATTCATGAGAGAATTAATTGAAGCTGAGATGATTTATATTGCTATGCCCCCCTTATTTAAAGTTACAAATAAATCTTCTAAAGAAATTATTTATTGTTGAACAAATGAAGAACTAGATGAAATAAAGAAAATTAAAAAAAATATTGAAATACAACGTTATAAAGGTCTTGGGGAAATGAATTATGAACAACTTTGAGAAACAACCATGAATCCCTCAACAAGAACTTTAATAAAAGTTAATTCTTCAGATGCTGAAAAATCAAATAGAATAATTGAAATATTAATGGGTCAAGATCCTATGATAAGAAGAGAATGAATTGAAGATAATGTTGAATTTTCAATGGAAGATAATTATTCAGAAATTGATAGAGAAAAAAATGAATTCAGTGAAGAGGAGAAAACTAAATAATGTCTAAAATAAAAAACCCTATTATAGAAAAAATTATATTAAAAAATTTAGATGAACTTATTGGTGATAAATTTGGTAATTATTCTAAATACATTATTCAAGAAAGAGCTCTTCCAGATTTAAGAGATGGATTAAAACCAGTCCAAAGAAGAGTTCTTTATGCCATGCATGATTTAAGATTAAGCCATAAATCAGCTTATAAAAAATCAGCAAGAGTAGTTGGAGATGTAATTGGTAAATATCATCCTCATGGAGATACTTCAGTTTATGATGCTATGGTAAGATTAGGACAAGAATGAAAAGTTAATATGCCTTTGGTAGACATGCATGGAAACAAAGGATCTATTGATGGTGATGGCCCTGCAGCTATGCGTTATACTGAGGCAAGACTATCTAAAATTTCTTCAGAGTTATTAACAAATATTGATAAAAATTTAACTAAGTTTTCTCCGAATTTTGATGATTCAGAATTAGAACCAACAGTTCTTCCTGCAAGATATCCTAATTTGTTAGTTAATGGAGCATCAGGAATTGCTTCAGGATATGCTACAAATATACCACCACATAATTTAAATGAATTAATTCAAGCATTAATTTATATTTTTAAAAATAAGTCAGTTACTTTATCAAATTTAACTAATTTTATTAAAGGTCCAGATTTTCCAACGGGAGGAACTGTTTCTTCGTTGGATTTAATTAAAGAAGCATATAGGAATGGAAAAGGTAAAATTGTAATTACTTCTAAATGAGAATTTAATTTAAAAAATAAAGCAATTGAAATTACTGAAATTCCATTTGAGATAAATAAATCAGATTTAGTCAAAAAAATTGATGATTTAGTAAGGAACAATAGAGTTCCCGGAATCAAAGAAGTTAGAGATGATACTGATAGAACCGGAATGCAAATTTCATTATTATGTAAACCTGAAGCAAATCATGAACTTATTATGAATTTTTTATTTAAGTCAACAGATTTAAGAAAAAATTATAATTTTAATATGGTTTCTATAAAAGACAAGAAACCTCAATTATTAGGACTTTTAGATATGATGATTTCATTTACAGAGTTCCAAATTGAAATTTATACTAAACTTTATAAGTTCGAACTTAAAAAATTAGAAAAAAGATTAGAAATAGTTAAAGGATTAATTAGAATGATTTCTATTATTGATGAATTGATTAAAATAATTAGAAATTCAAAAAATAAAAAAGAAGCAAAAGAAAATATTATAAAAAATTTTAATTTTACTGAAAACCAAGCTGAAGCAATTGTTATTTTGAGATTATATAGATTAACCTCTACTGATATTAATGAACTAAAAAATGAAAAATCATTACTTGAAAAAACATCTTCACATTTTAATAAAGGTATTAAAAATAGAAATTATTTAGTTGAAAATATAATTAAAGAATTAGAAGAAAAATACCAATCCGAAAAGAAAGATTTAGTTATAAAAAATCAAAAAGCGAATACAGAAAAATTACAACAACAAAATATAATTCTTGTATTAGTTATATCAATTGTATTA
>JABSQD010000045.1 GCA_013214765.1 Mycoplasmataceae bacterium
TTCTAATGATATTTTAGTTTTATCTTCATCTATAAATGGTAGAAAAATTTTAAAAAATTCAAAAAACTATGTCTTTAGGCATAATAAAAATAATATTGATAATTATAAAGTTGAAAGATTTATTTCTATCAAATCAAATAATAACCTTAATAAGGAATTATCGAAAAAAACAATACTAAAATAATTTATTAATATTTATTTTATTGATAATGATTTTATTGCTAAAGATACTCCTGATTTCCTAACTGACTTAGTTGAAAAATCTGCTTTAGATTTTAATTCTTTCATTCCATTTGACATAACTACACCAACTCCACAAACCTCAAAACCTGCTGCATCATTCATTGAATCTCCAATATGTGCTGAATTATTTATATCAAACTTTAATTTATCTGATAAAAATTTAGCTGCTGTTCCTTTTGTGATTCCAAATTTATTTATTTCTATATATAACCCAGGTCCCGAAACTACTATTTCAATATGCGGAAATAACTTTCTTAATTCATCAACGATTTTTTGTACCTTGCTCTTTCTTAAAGAAGTAATTATTCCAAGTTTTTTTGCTGTTTTATTATTATATTTTACTTTTGAAAAATCATGTTCAATATTTATTCCAATTTTTGTTTTAGAGATAACTTTAGATAATAAATTCTTTTTAACATAAAAATTTTTTTCTAATGAATTTTTAATTGCATACCCATTTTTTTCTACATAATTAAATATTTCTTTAAATTCTTTCTCTTGTATAAATGCTTCAAATAACATTTTATTAGAATTTAAATTTCAAATTGCAGATCCATTATTAACGATAACATATGAAGTTTCTTTAATATTTAAATTAATTTGTTTTCAAATATGTTTTACTTCTTCTATGGATCTACCTGTAGACAAAATTATGTACTTACCTTCTTTTGCAGCATTTTTAATTGCATGTTTATCTTTTAAAGATATTTCAATATTTTTATGTCCTTTAACTAAAGTTCCATCAATATCAATAAAAAAGGCTTCTACATTTTTATTCATTATCATTCTCCTTTTTTTAATAATTTGAAAGTTTTAAACAAATTTTCATTTTTGATTACTTTAATATTAGGAGATTCTCCAGATATAGAAGGTAATTTATTTGATAAATAAGTAATAACTCCTTTATCTCCATCTTTCAATACATTATTAATATCACTTACATTTTTTGAAATTACATCTCCATTAAATTCTATTTTTCTTTCTACTTGTTCTGAAGGAATAAATTTAATTATTAATGTTTGTTTTTTAGATTTTAGAAATGATAATCCATCTTTATGTGTAATATCAGATCTAGTTATTAATAAATTTATAAAATTTAACATTTCTCACTCATCAGAAATTCCTGTCGATGTTGAAATTAGTAAAAATTTAGAATTAAATATTTGAACCACAAAAATTAAAAATATTGATGAAAAAAAAGTTAATATATAAACAATAATTTCAACTACTAAAACAGAAAATATTGTTTTATCAATAGCAACAAATCCATAAGTTATTAAAGATATAACCATTCCCATTCCTAATGTAGTTAAAACAATTGGTAGAATAACTCTTATTGGATTAGAACCTCTAGAAAGAATTATTGTTATTATTGTATATAGAAAAAATGACACTAATAATCCTAGTCCAAATGAAATTCCTAATATTTCAGAAGTAGTTTTACTAAAAAAGATTTCACCCGTATCATTCATTGTAATAAAAACTACATTAAAAATAATAATTGTAAAAAAAACTATTATTAATGATATTGAAAAATGTATTATTGTTCTTAATTTACTCGTCATTATTTAATTTGGCCTCCACCAATACATACTCCTTTATAGTATACAACTAATTCTTGACCTGGAGTAACTGATTTTACTTCTTTAACAGCATCTATTTTAATTTCATCTTCAGAAGTTAATGTTAATTTTCCTTCGAAAGCAAATTCTGAATGCCTTACTTTAAATTTTATTTTCATACCTTCAGATAATAATGATTCATCAACTAAAAAATTAAATTTTTTTGCTTTAATAACCTTAGTTAATAAATTTATATTATCAATTCCAGATGAAGCAAAAATAATATTTTTTTTAATATCTTTTCTAGATACAAAATATGGTTTACTATATCCGCCAAGATTCAAACCTTTTCTTTGCCCTATTGTATAGAATAATACACCCTTATGCTTTCCTATGACTTCCCCTGTTTCTTCATCAATAATTTTCCCTTCTTTTTCTTTTAAATAATTAGAGATAAATTCTGGAAAATTTCTTTTCCCAATAAAGCATATTCCTGTAGAATCTTTTTTATTAGCTACAGGTATTTTAGATTCTATAGCTATTTTTCTTACTTCTGTTTTATCTAAATCTGCCAATGGAAATAGTATTTTATTTAATCTTTCTTTATTAATTTCAGATAAAAAATATGTTTGATCTTTAAAAATATCTTTAGCCTGTGCTAACAATTTTTCTCCTTCTCTTTCAATTATTTTTGCATAATGTCCAGTAGCAATATATTTAAATTCTGGAAATTTTTCTTCAATATAATTAATCATTCTATCAAATTTAATATGTCTATTACACAAAATATCTGGATTAGGTGTTAAGCCTAATTCAATTTCTTTTAAAAATACTGAAAATACGTCATCTCAATATTCTTTCACAAAATCAACTCTATGTAATTTTATTCCAAGATGTTTAGCCACAGATTTTGCATCATTATAATCTTTTTCTTGTTGACATATTTCGTCTTCAGTAAGAATATTATTCAATTCTGAATTAGTTGTTGAATCTCAATTCCTCATAAAAAAAGCCTCTATTTTATACCCTTCATCTAATAAATTCTTAGAAACTACAGCCGAATCTACTCCACCAGAAAGCAAAACTGCTATTTTATTATCTGTTGTTGGCATAAAATTTTTTTCATCTCTTAATTTACTTATGATATGATTTTCTTTAATTCTTTTATAAATTGTAACAACATTCCCTTCTCAAGGTATTATTATTAAAATAATAAAAATTAATGTGAATATTCCTGCAATTACTGGACCTATTCATTCTAATTCGTTTGGTTGAATTAAAGCAAAAATATAAATTATTAAAAATAATATTGATAATATTATTGATTTTGTTTTTTTCATACTTCTCCTATAAATTTAATATTTTTTTTATAAGTCTATTTGCGACTTGTGGACTAGATTTTCCTTTTGTTTCTTTCATTAATTGACCTGTTAAAAATTTTTCAACTCGTTCAGGTCTATTAATAATATCCTTTTCAATCATATCTTTGTTTAATTTAATTAATTTATTTATAATTATTTTAATTTCATCTTCAGTTAAAAGTGATTTATTACTTATTTTTTTTAATTTTTGATTTATATCTGATTCAAACATTAATAAAATAAGTTCATTAGTTTCCTTATTATTTATTTTAAATATGACAACAAAGAAAATACCCGCTATTGGAATTGATCTAGGAACAACCTATTCATGCGTAGGAGTATGGCAAAACGGAAAAGTTGATATCATCCCTAACGATATGGGAGAGAGAACCACTCCTTCTTATGTAGCCTTTACTGAAACCGAAAGACTTATCGGAGATGCCGCTAAGAATCAAGTAACCAGAA
>JABSQD010000046.1 GCA_013214765.1 Mycoplasmataceae bacterium
AAATCTTTATTTAAATCTAAATAAATTTCTTCATTTGCTTTTTCTTTAAAATCATCAAATTCAGAATTTAAATCAAAATTAGTACTAAACTCATTGTGAATATCAATATAATCAAATTTATCTACTGCACTAGCTTTTTCTTCAGGAAATATTAATCTACTCAATTCATAAATTTTATAATCTCAATCATTAGTGAATCCATTATATTTTCCTTCATTGCTAATTGGTTGATTAACAAATCAATAACCATATGTTTCTGGTCCCATTATACTAATATTTCCAAACTTCATATAATCTTTAACAAATTTATTATCGAATTTATCTAAATCATCAATAATTGAGTGACTACCCCATCGTAGATAAACATCTTCGTTAATAATAGACCTTCCAATTACAACATCATAATTTTGTTTTTCATTACTATTCCAAACTATTCAATCTTCTAAATAATATGAAACATCTAACAATAATCAATTAGAATCCAATCCAATAAATCCATTAATATTATCAGAATTTATTATAAAATCATGATATTTATTATTATAATGTCCTTCATATCCTTTTTGAACTGCTTTATTGTATTGGGTTGTATATTCTGCAAATGTCTTAATTCCTTGTCCGATATAAGCATCTTTTTGAAGATAAGCTGCTGAATTGGGATCTTCATAAACTACTTCACCTGTAGAAGGTTTATATCAAAATTCCGGATGACTATAATCTCCAAAAAAATCATATGGTAATGCATCAGGAAATTTATTTTCTGGATCTGATTTTATTTGTTGATTAATAATTTTAGTATTTAAACTTTTATTATTAAAAATGCCTATTGTTAATGTAGAGAAAATCAATCCTAATATTAATCCTATTCTAATTAAAAAATTATTTTTCATTATTTGATTTGTTTCTATTTCTTGTAACTAAATATATTACTCCACCAATAATTATTATTGTACTAACTATTACTATAGGAATAAATATAATAATGAATATTAATGGAATTCCGTTTTCTTCTTCAGGAACGACTGGAGTTGGTGGAACATAAAGTTCTAATCTTGGATTAAACTTTGTATGTCATCCACTTGAAGAAGTTGTAATTGAATCATCTACAACTATTTTTAATTTAATCATCTCAAATGATTTTAATGTTCTATTTTCATTATTTATTATAATTCAACCAGTATTTCCATTTGATTCAACCAATTCATAATAAACAACATTATAATCAGAATATTTAATTGTTTCAATTTCATAATAACCTTGATTAATGTCATGTTCTATATCTTCTACACCATGTGGATAATCAGTATTAGAATCATTAAGAAAATCTTTATTTAAATCTAAATAAATTTCTTCATTTGCTTTTTCTTTAAAATCATCAAATTCAGAATTTAAATCAAAGTTAGTACTAAACTCATTATGAATATCAGTATAATCAAATTTATCTACTGCACTAGCTTTTTCTTCAGGAAATATTAATCTACTCAATTCATAAATTTCATATTCTCAAGCCTCAGGTATTCCTTCATATATTCCTTCATCACTAATTGGTTGTTCTTTAAAAAAATATATTGTTCTAGGACGATCTATCGATGATAACATTACATATCATTCATCAAAGTCTCTAATAAATTTTCCATAAAATTCTTCTACATCATCAACAATTGATTTTCCATCCCACTGCAAATAAATATCAGAGTTTAATATTTTATTTCCATCATTATATAAATCATCATAATTTTGAATTTCATTACTATTCCAAACTATTCAATCTTCTAAATAATATGAAACATCTAATAATGTTCAATTAGGATCCAATCCAATAAATCCATTAATATTATCAGGATTTATTATAAAATCATGATAATTATTATTATAATGTCCTTCATATCCTTTTTTAACTTCTTTATTATATTGGGATGTGTATTCTGTAAATGTTTTAATTCCTTGTCCAGTATAAGCATCTTTTTGAAGATAAGCTGCTGAATTGGGATCTTCATAAACTACTTCACCTGTAGAAGGTTTATATCAAAATTCCGGATGACTATAATCTCCAAAAAAATCATATGGTAATGCATCAGGAAATTTATTTTCTGGATCTGATTTTATTTGTTGATTAATAATTTTAGTATTTAAACTTTTATTATTGAAAATACCTATTGTTAATGTAGAGAAAATCAATCCTAATATTAAACCTATTCTAATTAAAAATTTATTTTTCATTATTTGATTTGTTTCTATTTCTTGTAACTAAATATATTACTCCACCAATAACTATTATTGCACTAGCTATTCCTAAAACAATAAATATTAATAACATTCCATTATTCTTGTCAGGGTTGTCAGGGACGATTGGAATTGGAGGGACATAAAGTTCTCGACTTGGGTTAAACTTTGTATGTCATCCACTTGAAGAAGTTGTAATTGAATCATCTACAACTATTTTTAATTTAATCATCTCAAATGATTTTAATGTTCTATTTTCATTATTTATTATAATTCAACCAGTATTTCCATTTGATTCAACCAATTCATAATAAACAACATTATAATCAGAATATTTAATTGTTTCAATTTCATAATAACCTTGATTAATGTCATGTTCTATATCTTCTACACCATGTGGATAATCAGTATTAGAATCATTAAGAAAATCTTTATTTAAATCTAAATAAATTTCTTCATTTGCTTTTTCTTTAAAATCATCAAATTCAGAATTTAAATCAAAGTTAGTACTAAACTCATTATGAATATCAGTATAATCAAATTTATCTACTGCACTAGCTTTTTCTTCAGGAAATATTAATCTACTCAATTCATAAATTTCATATTCTCAAGCCTCAGGTATTCCTTCATATATTCCTTCATCACTAATTGGTTGTTCTTTAAAAAAATATATTGTTCTAGGACGATCTATCGATGATAACATTACATATCATTCATCAAAGTCTCTAATAAATTTTCCATAAAATTCTTCTACATCATCAACAATTGATTTTCCATCCCACTGCAAATAAATATCAGAGTTTAATATTTTATTTCCATCATTATATAAATCATCATAATTTTGAATTTCATTACTATTCCAAACTATTCAATCTTCTAAATAATATGAAACATCTAATAATGTTCAATTAGGATCCAATCCAATAAATCCATTAATATTATCAGGATTTATTATAAAATCATGATAATTATTATTATAATGTCCTTCATATCCTTTTTTAACTTCTTTATTATATTGGGATGTGTATTCTGTAAATGTTTTAATTCCTTGTCCAGTATAAGCATCTTTTTGAAGATAAGCTGCTGAATTGGGATCTTCATAAACTACTTCACCTGTAGAAGGTTTATATCAAAATTCCGGATGACTATAATCTCCAAAAAAATCATATGGTAATGCATCAGGAAATTTATTTTCTGGATCTGATTTTATTTGTTGATTAATAATTTTAGTATTTAAACTTTTATTATT
>JABSQD010000047.1 GCA_013214765.1 Mycoplasmataceae bacterium
TGATTTTGGTGCTTTTTCTGAAAAATTGTCATTTTTCCTTTGTATAAGGAAAATCAAAGAATCCAGCCGACCTTAACTTTGACAGTGCAAAAAAAAATTAAATATGAAAATATTTAATAAAATTTAAAATATAATATTATATATTTTTATTGAGAAATTTATATTATTATTTTACATACTTTTTTTCATAATGATATAATTAAAATAATAAATTATCAACAAAGTTAGGAAGGAAATAGATAATGGTTAAAAATTTATTAGAAAAAATAAATGATGTTATAGATAAACATATTAATGAAGTTATAGATAGGAAATTAAAATCCGAGAAACAATCATTAAGAGAGTTTATAAAAAATGAAATAGATTCTTTTTCAAAAGAAAGTAAAAAATTATATAAAGATGTCTTTGGAGTACAATGTATAATTTCGAACATGAACCAAGATCATGTGATGCCAAAAAAAGAAAATGGTGTTGATTCTGGTTTAAATTTACTTTGAATGTGTAAAGAAAGTAATGAAACTAAAGGAAGTCAATTAGAGGGTGAAGTTAGTAGTGTTAAATTTAAGATTACAAAAGATAAAAAACACATTTTAAAAAGTGGAGAAATTGTTGGAAAATTACAAATATATGATAAAAATAAAGAACTTTGACAAACTATAGGAAGCAAGAAAGAAAATAATAGATTTATAAAATTTAAAAAAGAAATGGAAAAATTAAAAAAGTAATAATTTTAATAAAACATTTTTTACATTTGTTTGCGATAATATAATTATTTTTTATTTAAAATATATTTTATTTTTATTATATAATTTGAATATGAAAAAAGAAGAAATATTGATTGAATTAAAAAATAAATATTATAAAGTAGGGTTTTTTAGAAGAGTATTTTCTTGAAGAGATATTATAAGTAATATAGAAACATTAATATTAAATATTGAAGAAGATAATGTTGAATTAAGTTCAAAATTGGGTGCTCTTCAAAAGGAAAGAGATAATCTTGAACTTCTATTGGATGCCAAAGAAAATGAGATAGAAAGATCTGAAGAAAAAATAAAGGACATGCTTCCTAAGCTTAATGATTTGCATTCAATTTTCAAAGGATCTACAGGTAGAAAAGGTAAGATATCAGAGTTGCAAGTAGAAAATGTATTATCTGATTTATTTGGAGAAGATAGTAAATTATGAACAAAAAATTTACAGGTAGGAGCAAATACTGTTGAATTTGCTTTTAGAAGTAGAGAAGATAGTGATAAATGAACTCCCATAGATTCTAAGAGTATTATTCCTGAAAATGATGGAGAAGGAAATTTTATTATTGATTCTACATATTCAAGAAGAGTTAATGAAGAAGCTAAAAAAATATCTAAATATATAGGTAAGAAGAATACAACTTATTTTGCATTATTAGTTTTGCCTAATGATAATGTAGCTAAAGAATTAAATGAAAGTTTTTCAGATTTGAGAAATGAATGTACAAAACTTAATGTATATATTACATCACCAGGAGTTATTTATCAATACTTCAATATAATAGATAAATTGAATAATGATTTAGAGAATGTATCCAAGTTTAAAGAAACATTAAAATCAATCGATACTTTATTTGGACATGCAGATAAATTTTATTCAGCAAGTAAGGATGGATTAGATAAAATGAATATTGCTTTTACTACACATTTATCAAATTTTGATAAAAAATTAGAACAAGCAAAAAATAAAACAATGATAGAAATGGATAAAAAATAATAATATTTTGAACATTATTTTTTAACATTATATATTGTAAATAAAATATCTAATTCTTGTAATAAAGTTTTGTTTTTGGATATATTTAATGTTATAATCACATAGTGAATTCGTTAAATAGTTTTTTTGAAGTTTCGAAACGTAAAACAAATTATTCGAGAGAAATTATTTCAGGAATAATTGTATTTATTTCAATGTTTTATATAATTCCTGTTCAAGGTACTATGATGTCAGTAACTGGAATTAATCCAGCTACTATCGGGATTGTAACAGCAATCACAGCAGGATTAGCATCCATTTTTATGGGGGTTTATGCTAAATACCCAGTTGCTTTAGCATCAGGGATGGGTATAAATGCTTTTATAGCATATACACTTATACTTGGTGGAATGTCATATTCATCTGCTATGGCAGCTGTCATGATTTCTGGAATAATATTTGTAGTCGTTTCAATAACTCCTGCAAGAATGAGAATTATCAATGCTATTCCTGACGATATTAAAAAAGCAATATCAATTGGAATTGGATTATTTATTATGTTTGTTGCATTATCAAACACAGGAATTATTACTTCTGATGGAGGAACAATAACTTCTTTAGGAAATTTAAAAGATCCTGTAGTATTACTTTCATTCATAGGTATCTTTATTACAATTATTTTATGAATGTACAATGTAAAAGGTGGAGTACTAATTGCAATGATAGTTACAATTATTATAGGATTTTCATTTAGAGGAATTTCAGATTCTACAAATTGAATTTCTAGTAATCCTTCTGCATTACCTGATTGAAATATAAATTGATCAGGTTATGCTGATTCATTCAAAGATTTAGATACAGTCGTTGGTCAATCATTTATAGGTTTTTCTAATGTTGATAATACATGAGCTAATCCAACATGATATTTAGCAATATTTGTATTATTTTTAAATGATTTTTTTGACACATCAGGAACATTATTTGGAATAAATTCAATTATTGAAAAAGATGTTAAATTAGAGGGAAAAATGAAAGATAGAGTTTTTTCTGTTGATGCTCTATCGACAACGTTCGCTTCTATGCTTGGAGCAACAAATGTTACTTCATATGTTGAATCAACAGCAGGAGTACAATACGGAGGAAGAACAGGTATTAGTGCAATTACAGCAGGAATGTTGTTTATATTATCAATACCTATTATTCCATTGTTAACTCCTTTATTTACATCTGCAGTTACAGCTGGAGCAATTGTAATGGTTGGTATTATAATGGCATCATTATTAAAAGAAATAAATGTTGATGATAAAGTGTATCTTGTATCATCAGTATTTACGATTATATTCATGGTGTTGGGATTCTCCATTGGAACAGGTATTGTTATTGGGTTAATAACATTTATTTTGTTAATGTTAGTTTCGGGAAGATATAAAGAATTAGATTGAATATTGATAGCTTCAAGTCCAGGATTGATGGCATTCTTAATTTTACCTTTGTTTATTTAAAATTTTTTTATAAACAATGTATTGGATAGTGTATGAAATATAATATATATCATATTTTAAAAATATTTATAATTGATTAAAAAATATTGAATATTTTTAATAAAAAACTTAATACAGAATATTTTTGATGTGAAAAATGATTGACACCATTTTTAAAAAAATTCATAAAAAT
>JABSQD010000048.1 GCA_013214765.1 Mycoplasmataceae bacterium
AATTTGATACAATAACTTATACAATAGATAATTTATCATCTGGAACAGATTATAATTTTACACTTGAATATAAATGAGATACTGACAATTCAACTTCGTCAGGAAATTTTGGAACTGTAACTACTACAGCAATCACTGAACCTAAATTTAAAGAAGAAAATCCTACTAATATTACTGCTACTTCATTAGATTTAAATTGAGGTTTTGATTTAAATGCTGCTAATGAAAATGAAATTGCTCCTACGCTTGCAACTATGTTAATTAAAAGTGAATCTTTGGAAAAAGATATTGTAGTTGAAAATTTAGCTGCAAGAACTTTTAAAATAACTGGACTAGAACCTGAAACATCACATACTTTTTCACTTCATTATACATGAAATGAAGATAAAGCTGCGTCAGGATCATTTACTCCTGTATCTACTAAACCTGCTACAATTACTCCTCCTGAATTTATTAAAGAAGATGCTAGTAATGTTACTGCTACTTCATTAGATTTAAATTGAGGATTTAATTTAAATGCTGCTAATGAAAATGAAATTGCTCCTGTACTTTCATCTATGATAATTAAAAGTGAATCTTTGGAAAGTGATATTGTAATTAAAGAAATGAATATAAGAACTCTTAAAATAGATGGACTAACATCTGGAACATCATATGATTTTACACTTGAATATACATGAAATGATACATCTGTAGCTATAACAGAAAAATTTGATATTGTAACTACAACAGTAGTCACTCCTCCTAAATTTGAAGCATCTGCTGCTTCTGATGTTACTACTACTTCAATAACTTTAAATTGAGAATTAAATTTAGTTGCTGAAGATACTGGAATTGCTCCTGTACTTTCATCTATGATAATTAAAAGTGAATCTTTGGAAAATGATATTACAATTAGTAATTTAGATGCAAAAACTTTTAAAATAGAAGGATTAACACCTGAAACATCATATAATTTTGAACTTGAATATAAGTGAAATGGAAATAATACTGCAATAGGAATATTTGGTAGTGTAAGTACTGTAGCATTACCAATATACACTTCTGCCTTTGTTGGATTCGAAGATCAAAATACAACATTAGTATTTAATCTTTCTTCAAATGTTGATATTATTATTGATGATTTAATTGAAAACATAAAAATATTAACAAAAGTTAATGGAGAAGAACATGAAATCATTGTAATGAAAGTTACTGGAGAGAACAAAAGTGTTGTCACACTTAAAACTGCTGCAATAGATTCTTCAACTACATATTCAGATATACGTGTATCTGTCAAAGGAAAAGAACATATATTAACAGATTCAAATGGAAATAAAATTGAATCTATTACTAATGGTGTATTGACAATAGAAGAAAGTGCTACAGCAGGTGTTCCAACATTTGCATGAGTTATAATTGGATTCCTAATAGTAGGAGTAATTACAATTCCATTAGCAATTCTATTTATTAATAAAAAAGATATTATATTAAATTTTAAAAAAAATAAAAATTCAGAACTTAAAAAAGATAAGAAACCTGAAATTAAAAAAGATAAAAATTCAGAACTTAAAAAAGATAAGAAACCTGAAATTAAAAAAGATAAAAATTCAGAACTTAAAAAAGATAAGAAACCAGTAGCTAAGAAATCTATAGTTAAAAAAAATAAGTAGTATTTGTTATACTTTATTTAAGTCAACTCTAGATTATTAAGTTAGAATTACTTAGAATTTCTTTGGTTGATTTGTTCTATGAGGTTACCCTTGATAAGGGATGGCTATTGAAAAGGATTAAACGTGGGGTTTAGTTCTTTTTTCTTTTTATTTCCTTTTTTTTTTTTTTTTTAAATGTTATAATGTTTTTAAGAAGTGAGAAAATAAATGAAAAAGAAAAAAAATATAAGAAATAAAGCTATTGCGGCAGCATCAATTATTTTGATTGCTGGTTCTACTACAGCAATAGCAACAACACAAAATTTAAATAATCAAATAAATTCATCTAAAGTATTTAATACTACAGAAGAAGGAAGATATATAGGAGAGAAAGTATTCACTGATCCTAATTTTACACCAGGTGCTTCTACTAACGTTACTTCTAATTCAATAACTTTAAATTGAACTTTAGATTTAACAGCAAATGATCAAGAAGATGCTCCTGTACTTTCATCTATGACAATTAAAAATACTGAGAATTTGATACAAGATATTGTAATTGCTGAATTTGATACAATAACTTATACAATAGATAATTTATCATCTGGAACAGATTATAATTTTACACTTGAATATAAATGAGATACTGACAATTCAACTTCGTCAGGAAATTTTGGAACTGTAACTACTACAGCAATCACTGAACCTAAATTTAAAGAAGAAAATCCTACTAATATTACTGCTACTTCATTAGATTTAAATTGAGGTTTTGATTTAAATGCTGCTAATGAAAATGAAATTGCTCCTACGCTTGCAACTATGTTAATTAAAAGTGAATCTTTGGAAAAAGATATTGTAGTTGAAAATTTAGCTGCAAGAACTTTTAAAATAACTGGACTAGAACCTGAAACATCACATACTTTTTCACTTCATTATACATGAAATGAAGATAAAGCTGCGTCAGGATCATTTACTCCTGTATCTACTAAACCTGCTACAATTACTCCTCCTGAATTTATTAAAGAAGATGCTAGTAATGTTACTGCTACTTCATTAGATTTAAATTGAGGATTTAATTTAAATGCTGCTAATGCAGATGAAATTGCTCCTGTACTTTCATCTATGACAATTAAAAATACTGAGAATTTGATACAGGATATTGTAATTAATAAATTTGATACAATAACTTATACAATAGATAATTTATCATCTGGAACAGATTATAATTTTACACTTGAATATAAATGAGATACTGACAATTCAACTTCGTCAGGAAATTTTGGAACTGTAACTACTACAGCAATCACTGAACCTAAATTTAAAGAAGAAAATCCTACTAATATTACTGCTACTTCATTAGATTTAAATTGAGGTTTTGATTTAAATGCTGCTAATGAAAATGAAATTGCTCCTACGCTTGCAACTATGTTAATTAAAAGTGAATCTTTGGAAAAAGATATTGTAGTTGAAAATTTAGCTGCAAGAACTTTTAAAATAACTGGACTAGAACCTGAAACATCACATACTTTTTCACTTCATTATACATGAAATGAAGATAAAGCTGCGTCAGGATCATTTACTCCTGTATCTACTAAACCTGCTACAATTACTCCTCCTGAATTTATTAAAGAAGATGCTAGTAATGTTACTGCTACTTCATTAGATTTAAATTGAGGATTTAATTTAAATGCTGCTAATG
>JABSQD010000049.1 GCA_013214765.1 Mycoplasmataceae bacterium
GATTTTTCAAAAAACAAATAATGATTTTTCAAAACAATCATAATCATTAATTTTCAAAAAAATCATGATTAAAAAAAAAATATCATGAGTTTTCGAAAAAATCATGACTTTTTCAAAACAATCATGATTATTCAAAAAAAAATCCAGATATTAAAATGATAAAAATTAATATTGACGAAGATGGAGAATTTTCTGGAGAACATAAAGTTATGCAAGTTCCTACGATTATAGCTTTTAAAAATGGGAAAGAAGTTGATAGATTCACAGGTTTTAAATCAGAAGAAGATTTAAATAAATTTATTAATTTACATAAAAAATAAAATGTTAGTTGAACTTGAGCAAATTATTAATGAACTTAAAAGTGATATAAAAAAAATTAAAGATTTAGAGAACTTAAAACAAGTAAAAGCAAAATTTTTGTCTAAATCAATTTTTTATAATAAACTTAAGGAATCGATAAAAACATCTGATAATAAACGAGAAATAGGGGAATGAATAAAGAAATATACAACTTCAGTAAATGAAATATTATCTTCAAAAAAAGATGAATTAGAAAATTCGTTTTTTATGAAAAAAAGAGAAAATCCAATAAATGATTTTTCTAGAATTAAAATTTCTTTTAAAAATGGAAGTATCCATCCTATAACTATTTTAACTAGACAAGTAATGGAATTTTTTGATAAACTTAATTATCATTATGCACATGGTATTGAATTAGAAGAAGAAAAATTTAATTTTGATATTTTAAATTTAGATAAAAATCATCCTGCAAGAGAAATGCAAGATACTTTTTATTTAAGAGGAGGAAAATTATTAAGAACCCATGCTACAAATATGTCAGCAAGAGAACTTTTTAATTCAAAACATGATAAATATAGATCATATTCAATTGGTCCAGTTTTTAGAAACGATGATAACGATGCAACTCATTCATTTCAATTTAATCAAATTGATATTTTTAATAATGGAATAGATATGAATATTTCTAATTTGAAATGAACATTAAATGAATTAATGAAATTTCTATTTAAAAAAAATCTTGATGTGAGATATAGACCTTCATATTTTCCTTTTACTGAACCATCATATGAAGTTGATGTACAATGTCCACATTGTGAAAATAAATGTAAAATTTGTTCTTATACAAGTTGAATAGAAATATTAGGTTCGGGAATGTTATCTCCAATAGTATTTAAAAATGCTGGAATAAATCCAGAAATAATGCAAGGATGAGCAGCAGGAATTGGTGTTGAAAGAATTGCTATGATAAAATGAATGATTACAGATATAAGAGATTTATATAATAATGATTTAGATTTTTTGAAGTCTTTTAAAAAGGAGAATAAATAATGAAGTTCTTATTAAATGAATTAAATAAATATGTAATTATTGAAGATAAAACAACAAGTGAATTAATTGATATTTTTACTTCATTAGCTTTTGAAGTTGAAGATATTTATCCTGCATCACAAATTAAAGGTGTAGAACTTAAGTTGGTTGAGGATTGTGTTAAACATCCTAATGCAGATACTTTAAATTTTTTACATACTAAAATAAACGGAAAATTAGTTGATGTAGTTTGTGGAGCAGATAATATAAAATCTGGACAAATTGTTGCTCATGCTGTTCCGGGTTCTAAAGTTGGAGATATAACAATGGGTCCAAAAGAACTTAGAGGAATTGTATCGAATGGAATGGTTGTTTCCATAGCAGAAGTTATGGGAGTATCTAAGTTATTTATTGAAGAACCTGAAGTAGAAAACATTCTTGTTTTTCCAAAAGAAACAAATTTAAATATGGATGTATCTAAATTATTAGAACTTGATGGTGATGTAATAGATTTATCGATTCTTCCAGATAGACAATATGCATCATCATATTTTTCAATGGCTAGAGAAATAGCAGCATATATTGGAAAAGAGTATAATTGAAAAATTCCAGAAGTTAAACGAATTGGAAAAACAACTACCTCAATTGAACTTGGTTCAAAAGCAAATGCAGTATTTGTTACTGATGTTATTTTAAAAGAAGGAGTTAATACTCCAATGTGAATAAAAAGAATTCTTTATCATTCTGGAATTAAACCTTCTAATAATATTGAAGATGTTATGAAATATTCAATGCTTCTTACTGGTGCAAATACTTATATAATGGATAAACAATCATTAATTAAATTAGATGATAGAAGGTTAAATAATATTGATATATTTGAATCAAATTCTTTATTAACAAAAAATAAAAAAGTTTCATTTGTTACTATTGCGTCAAGTAAAAGATCTAATTTTGTTAATGAAAAAAATATTAATTCATATTTCGGAATGAGAGCTGTTAAGGGAACTATGTCTGAAGCGGCAGAACTAACATCTAGAATGGTATTATCAATAGCTACTAAAGCAGGTTTTGTCGAATCTGTTTCAACAACTATTTCACAATCTATTTCTAAGACAAAAGAAATAAAAATTGAGGACTCATATATTTTTAATTATTTGGGTCAAGAAATTGATTTAGATTTAATTTCAGAAAAATTAAAATTGATTAATATCATTAAAAATGGAAATAAATATATTATCCCTTCTTACAGAAAAGATATTGAGTTTAAAGCTGATGTTATTGAAGAGATTGTAAGATTATTCGGAGTTCAAAATATAAAACCAAAACCTTATACTGTGACTAAAGATTTAATTATTCCTGAAGTTCATAAAGAAGCTTTGATAAAAATTACAGATGAATTAGTTAAATATGGATTATCAGAAATTAAAACATATCAATTAATTACAGAAGATCAAGCAAAAAAAACAAATATTTGAAATATGAATAAATACGTTCAATTAACCGAAGATTATTCTTTAGAATATAATACTTTACAAACATCATTATTATCAGGAATGATTAAAACATTTAAGTTAAATTATAGAAATGATAAAAAAGATATTAGATTATTTGAGATTGGAAATATATTCCATAATGAAAAACCAATTTATTCTTTAGGAATTATTCATGATGAATTTATTAATGA
>JABSQD010000005.1 GCA_013214765.1 Mycoplasmataceae bacterium
TTGAAAAAAATAAAATTACTAAAAATATATTAAATTCTAAATTTATTTATATATTTTTATCTGGTACAGTAAAAAGGAAAAAAATACTTTTAAATGATATTTTAGAGCATAGATTTAATAGAAAAAATAAAAAAATAATTTAAATTATTTCTTTAATTTATTATTCTTTTTTTGAATTCAATAAGAATCCTTTAATCTTCTTTCAAAAACTTTTTCAATCATTTCTGTCATAGTTTCTTTACCATTAAAATGTTTTGATATAGCTAAATCAGTTATTTCATAAAATTTATGTTTTGCTAAACTATCCCAAGTCGAAACTTCTTTTTCTTTAATTATAATCTTATCTTTTTTAAGGAATCTTTTATCTGTTCAATCAAGATGTTCTACATTATGTTTAATAAAATGTTTAATTCTATTTAATCAAGCTTTTCTTTCTAATTGAAGTGCTTGAACTATATAACGTTGTTGATTTATTCTATAAGATTTATATGAAAAAATAGCAGCTATTATAGCCGTAATCACTGAAGCAATTGCTATTATTAATGATATTTGTATTTCTAATCCCATAATTTATATTATACTATGAATTATATTCTTTTTCTAAGATATACCCTTTGATAAGAGGAATTCTTATTTCTTTAGAAAAGAAGCATTTATTATGTTTAAATAAGTTAACTTTTGTTAAAAATAATTTATAACAAATTGGACAAATATATTTCATAATTATTTATCACCCAGATTCTTAAACATATTTTTTTTATATAATTCAACTCCTGGTTGATCAAAAGGATTCACTTCTAATAAATATGAAGACATTGTTACTCCAATAAAAAAGAAGTATCATAAATATCCCATCGAAAACTCTGTTTTGTCTTTTAAGGTAATAATTATATTGGGTGTTCCTGCACTTTTATAGTGTGCCTCAACAACTCCTTTAAAAGCTTTTTTATTGATATCGTGAAAAGACATTCCTGAAAGATAATTTAATCCATCTAAATTTAATTTATCATTTTGTATAATGATTTCATCATGATCTTTTTCAATTCATAATGTTGTTTCTAAAAATGTAGATTTACCTTCTTGTATAATTTGTCCAAGAGAATGTAAATCTCTTGAATATTCAACTGATAAGGGCATTAATGCTTTCCCATCCTTTCCCTCAGATTCTCCAAATAATTGTTTTCATCATTCAGACATCATACCTAAATCAAAATCATATGTTGTAAAAATTTCTAACACTTTATTCTGTTCAGTATATAAAATAAATCTTGTTAAAGCATATTCATAAGCTAAATTATTTTCCAATGACGAAAAATCTTTCATAGCTTTTTCTGCACCTTTAAAAATTTCAATAACATCTATATCAGCAAAAATCATCGGAAATGTTCCTACTGGAGTCATTCCTGAAAATCTTCCACCAATTCCATTAGGAATTGAGTATGAATCATATTCTTTTTTATTAGCAAGTGATTTCAATGCTCCTTTATCGTTATCAGTAACTACTACAATATAATCTTTTGCTTTATCAGTTCCTTCTTTTTTTTCTAATAATGATTTAAAATATCTAAAAGATAATGCTGGTTCGAGTGTCGTTCCTGACTTAGAAATAACACAAATACCTCATTTTTTATTTTTAAGTTTTCTTTCTATTTGTTTAATGTGTGCAGAAGAAATGTTAATTCCAGAAAAAATTATTTCATCTTGTTTTTCTATTTTCCCCTTGATAAAATCAATTGCAGATTGAGCACCTAAATATGAACCACCAATTCCAATGACTAACAATGTTTCGATCTTTTTTGATTTCATCCAATTTACTTTTTTAATTATTCTTTCTATTTCTTGTTTATCATAATCAACTGGTCAAGTTAATCAATCCATAAATTCATTTCCTTTACCTAATCTTTTTCTAATCATTTCATGTATTTTCGATACCTTATCAAGGTACTTTTTCTTTTGTTCTTTATTTATTGTTGATAAATTAAGATTTAACTTTAAAATTTTATCCATTATAAATTTATTACCTTTCTAACTATTTCAATAGATGCTAAAGCACATTTTCTTCTCGACACATGTGTTCTAACTATTTTAAATATACTTAAATTTTTATGAATTTTATTACTTTTATTAAAAAGAAAGTCTTCGTACATTTTAATAATATTATTAGCATCATCAATAGTTTTTCCTTCTATCAAATTCAATATAGCTTCTGTCGAAGCAAAGGATATTGCACATCCATTTCCTTGAAATCTTGCAAGATTTATTTTTTTATTTTCTATTTCAATATAAATATTAAATAAATCATCACAAGAATCAACTTTAGTAAATTCAGAATTTTTAAATTGAATTTCTGTCAATCCTCTTTGTTTTGGACTATTAACATAAATATTCAGTTGTTCTCTTCCTGATATATTTTTCATTATATTTTTAATATAATCATTTATTATGATAAATGATTATCAAATCATTCTAATCAACCAAGATAAAATTCATTATAATTATCAACATCTTCATTACTTGTTGTTCAAGTTTGAATAAATGTTTGCAATCTTGAAGTTTCACCATCAAACATCATGACTGAACCTGACTGAGATTCTCATTTTTTTCCTTCAGTTGTTTCAGATGAATTTATTGATAATAAAATATCTCTTGGATTATCTTTTTCATCTTTATTATTTTTTACTCCAATCCTAAAATAATCTTCAGCATCTTCATCTGGCTTTAAATTTTCATCACCATTTGCTTTATTATCTCCATCAGCTTCTACTATATAAAGAGGTGTTTCTGTTCCGTTAGCAGCATCTTCATATTGATCATAAAATACATATTCATTATCTTTTATTTCATAAGTAAGAAGTATTTCTAATAATTCATTTTTACTTGGGATTTTAATTCCATATCAAACTCTTTCTGAACTTGTTGTATTAATATATTCAGCCAATACGCCAATCCCAACTGAATCACCTTCAGAATCAGTTGTGTTTAACATTAAAAAATTAGCAACATCTTCATTTTCTTCATAAAAGAAAATTCCAATATCTTCTCCCTTATCCAAAATATCATCTCTAACTTTTTCTATTGAAGTATTAAAATTCATTTTATGTGCCACATCAGAATATGAGATTGGTTTAGGTTTTAATAAAAATCACAAACCAACACCAAGACCCGTAATCAAAACAACAATTATCGAAATGATAATTACTATTTTTCATCAGCTACGTTTAATAATTCTTTTATTTTTATTAGCCTCATCAACCTTTGTTATTTGTTTATTTTTATTTTTCATATTATTTATCTTTAATTAAAATATCAGGTATAAAATTTAATAGTGAAGATTCATAACTACCTGACAATTCGATATAAAATCCTTTTTCTTTTCAAAATTCCATAGCTTTTGTTTTAAGTGAAGAATTATGATTAATCAATGCTTCAATTACATAAATTTCTCCAAATAATGATTCATCAATATCTATTGTTGAAGTAAGATCTGGAAATCATCTTTCAAAAATATACTCTATATCCTCTCCCATAGTAGCTTCAGTAAATATATCAAGATCGTTATTTGCAAATAACGAAAATGTTGAACTATCTAAAATTACTGGTTTATCTTCATCTTTTACTCCTCTGAACACATATGGAACTAATTGATTATATGCATAAATTGATGCTTCTCCTGTGTCAATCCCAAAATCAGGATTTGTAGGATCATCAATAACATCAGTTATAACTCCTCCATTATTTCCATCTTCTGAAATATATAAATTAGCTGAATCAGTAATATTTTCATTTGTGTAATTTCCATTTCTTGTTAATGGAGTATCTCCAACAGAAATTGTTTTATCAAAAAGTCAAGTATTTTTAATATCGGTTCAATCTGAACCAATGTGTTCTCCAGAACCAGTGCCAAATGTAACTCCATCAAATCCTCTAAAACCTTTTGCTGAAATTAAATCATCATATTTAGAATCGTCAACAAGAATACTGGGATATGTTCCTGAAGGTCCTCCGTGTAATCCTTCATAAATTCCATTTCAAGAATCACTATTTGACATAATTAACTTTCCATTTTTAACTTCATCTAAAGATGGATAAATTCCTGAAGAATTTTCTAAAGTTTCTAGATCAAAAGTTGCCGAAGAAGTCATAGATGGTTTAGAATAAGCTAGTTCTTTTGTTAATTTATAATCATATGCGTTTTCTGCTGCGTTTTGTCATAAATATGAATAAACATATATATCATTTAAAACTTCAACTTGATATGAATAATCTTTTAATAAAACTTCTGCGACAGCTTCTAGCAATGGAAGTTTTATAGGATTTCCTTCATCATCGATATCAATTATTATTTCTTTATTTTTAAAAGCTGCATTATTTATAAGATCCATTCCAGTAATTTCTGCTCAATTTAATCCAGCGTCCTCTGCTAATGATTTAATTTGTTCATTAACTAAATTAATTTGAATTGGATTTGTTGCATTTTCAGATAATGAATTCAAATAATTAAAAACACTTTTGTCCTGTGTATCACTTAAAAATTTAGTTTCGATAAATGCATCTCTAATGTTTTCACTTGTATTGTTTTTTATTTCAACTGCATATGGAGTATTTCAATCTAAACTTTCTTTTTCCAATATATAATTATAATCTATTGAAGTATCTTCTAAATTAGCCATATTTGCATAACCAAACAATGATGCTGATAAAAATTGTGATTGTAACATTTTGGCTTTTGTTTCATCAGAAGTACTTTCTTCTCCTAAATCAATTTTTGAAGATGAATATGTTTTTCCATTTATAACCAAATTAACATAATCAGGATCTGACTTTGTTGTTATACTAATAATTACACCAATTCCCATTGCTAACCCAAAAATTAACAATGAAAATATTGAACCACCAATAATTCATTTTTTACTATTTTTTGTTTTAGACATTAATTATTACTCCTTTTGTAAGAAGATCCAAAAATTTTTGTCAATAAATTATCGTACACTGTATATAAATTATTATTTTCAGATGTCATTCATTGCAATACTTCAATACCTTCTTTAATTTTAAATGAAGAGTTATCATAAATTTTTCAATTATCTTCATAAAATAAAGAAATTTCATCATATTTGCTATACACTATATCTTTAGAAGGAGAAGAAATATTATATTCGAAAACTATTGAAGTATATTCCTCTTCTAATGTATTAAAATTTTCATTTATTTCTAAATTAGGCGTAATCATATCAGAAGATACATCTATATTAAATCAACCTTTATCATCAATTGAATCAGTTAAATAATCAAGAACTAATATATTTTCATAATTGTCAGTTAGTCATGTAGAAAATGAATTAAATAAATCATAATCAATCTTAAAATCATCTACATCATTTTCTTTATTTAATTGATTAATTATTATTTCAGAACCTTCTATTTGTTGTCCGACTAATTGTAATCCTTTAGAACTAACATAAACAACATACTCTTTTCCATTTATTGTTACAGTTGAAGCAAAATCTCTAGGAGTTCCAATTGGAGTTAATAAATTAGAATTTATTAAACTAGTATAAAGATTATTTTCAAATTTATTAGTTAAAGTTGTATTTTGAGATATTCTTATTAAATCAGAAGATGTCATGCTGCCTGCATCTGTTCCAATTAATTCTATTTCTTCTTCTGAAGATGCTTCAACAACTTTAAGAAATGCATCATTTATCATTTTTTTTATATCGATTGATGATGAAGTTGTGGTAGTACTTGCAAGAAAATTAATCACTGTTGAATTATCAATGTTTTCCCCTAAATTTATATTGTATGTTGATTGAATTCCATTATTGATTTGAGCAGCAGGCTTAAAATCTCCACCATCTAATTCTTTAAAAAAACCATGGGCTGCTTTTAAATTTTCATGAGTAACCGTTAAAGAAGTTGCTTCAAGAGGATTATCTCCCTCTAATGTAAATGGTAATCTAGAATGATTAAAAATTTTTGGTTGAAATGTTCATAAATAAAGAGCCATTAAATCTTCCGGAGAAAATGAATTCGAAATTTCAATATCATTTTTACCCGAATTTGAAATAGCCAAAATTTCATTTTGTTCATTCTCAGAAGATTTAAACGATATATTATCCAATAGAGAATTGGTTGAAGTATATTCTTCAGTTAAAGTATTCGATGAAGAATATATTTTAAGTTGCTTACTTAAAAGTTTATCAGCTATTTTAGAATCCTTATATTCTTGCTCTCCACCATTTTCTGATGTATGAAATCCATTTATTTGTAAAAATTTATTTCATTCATTTTTTCAATCATTATTTCCATATTCATTTTTTAAATTTTTTATTTTTTCATCAATTTCTTTTTCTGCATTTTCAGTAATATTTTTAATATCTTTATCATATTTTATTTTAGAAATTCAACCATTATCAATCATCTTTTCATAATGGGTATTAATAGAATTATTTTTTATTCTTTCAACTTCATTTTGAGCTAATTCAATTTTATTATCAACTGGATTTTCAATAATTTCAGTATAATCACCATTATATTTTTTTCAATATCCTATTGAAGCCATTCCTGATGGAATTCCTATTCCAAGCAAAACTAATGAAACTAAAGAAAAATATAAAATTTTTCCTCTTCAATCTTTTTGTCAAACTGTTTCAGAACTTTTCTTTTTCCCTTCATAAAATGAATTATCATTATTTTTTAAATTAAGAAGTGAATCATTGTCTGAATCATTTTTTTTTATTTTTTTTTCATTATTCGTACTCATAATCTAATTAATTATACCAATTATTATCACAAAATATAAGGTTATAATAATATAGAAAGATGAAAAGAGAAATAAAAAACATAAGAGATGATTATAAATTATTAAGAAAAAATAAAAAATTAATTTTTTTTAATTCATCCGCAACATCACTTAAGCCTGATATATTCATAAAAAAAATAAGTGATATATATTTTAATTGAGAAACATCTTTTTCCAAAAGTAGTTGACTTGATGAAAATAACAATACTATTGAAGAATATAAAAACTCTCTTAACAAAGTTGCAAAACATATAAATGCTCCATTCAAAGATATTTTACCTACTTATGGTACAACTGATTTTATGAATAAAATAGTTCGTAAAATTATTCATAATTTAAATGACGGAGATGAAATAATTTTAGGAAAATTAGAGCATGCAAGTAATATATTGCCATGATTAAACATTGCTAAAGAATTTGGTAAAAAAATAATATTTAAATGATATAAACTAAATAATTGAAAAGTGGATTTAATACATCTAAATACTCTAATTACTAAAAATACTAAAGTTATGTCTGTAGCTCATGTATACAATACTACAGGAGTTAAAAATAATCTTTTAGAAATAAAAAATACAATTGGAAATAATATTACATTGGTAGTTGACGGCGCACAAGGAATTGGGCATGTAAAAATTGATGTAATAAAAGACAATGTTGATTATTATTTATTTGGAGCACATAAAGCATTTGGTCCTCATGCTCTTGGTTTTGCTTATATTAAGAATCTTGAAAATATAAAAGAACCATGAACATTTGGCGGAGGAAATAATTCTACTTATAATGAATACAGTGTTGAATATAAAGAAGGAAAACAAAAATTTATCGTAGGGACAAGAGATGTTCCTGGAGTCATATCTTTCGGAACTTCAATTACATATATAGAATCATTCGGAATTAAAAACATTGAAAAATATAATAATAATTTAAAAAAATATGCTGAAAAAAAAATAGGCTCTCTAAAAAATATAAATATCATTAATAAAAATGTTGATTCATCTAATTTATTTTTTGAAGTAAATGGTGTCGCCGGAGAAGATGTTGGCTATTATTTAGCACAAAACGAAATTATTGTAAGAACAGGAACAAACTGTGTAAAA
Source organism: Mycoplasmataceae bacterium (assembly GCA_013214765.1). GTDB lineage: Bacteria > Bacillota_I > Bacilli_A > Mycoplasmatales > Hepatoplasmataceae > Tyloplasma. The sequence goes on from JABSQD010000005.1 coordinate 7,903, forward strand.
TTTAAAAATGAAAATTACAAACAATATAAGTCAATTAGGGTTTCTTTTCATATTTATAATACTAAAAAAGAAATAGATAAATTTTATGAATTAATTAAATCCGGAGGAGATTTTTTAGAATCTTTATTTAAGAAAAATCCTAAATCAAAAATATGTAAATAATTAAATAACTATATTTTTATTTGAAAGGTTTTTATTTTATAATTATTATATGAGTAAAACAATATTTGAAATGATCATAAATAAAGACATACCATCATTAAAAATTTATGAAGATGATGAATATATTGCTTTTTTAGATGTGAATCCAAAACAAAAAGGGCACACATTATTAGTCCCGAAAATTAAACAGAAAAATATATTAGAAGAAAGCAAAAAGGTAAAAGAAAGTATTTTAGAAGTGGCTATAATGATTTCTAAAATTCTTAAAAAAAAATTAAATGCAACTGGGATAAAGATAATTATTAATAATGGGAAGTCATCTGGACAAATTGTGTTTCACACTCATTTCCATCTTATACCCTATTATGACAAAAAAGTTAAACCAATTAATAATGAGGAAGTTCTAAATAAAATATTAAATTAATATTATAATGAATTGAAATAATTATAAAAACATAAACTTTAAATGTAAAAAATATAAATTTAAAATTAAAAAAATACTAAATATTCAGTATTTTTTCAATTATTTTTTCAATCATTCCACTTTTGATTTTTGATACATTATTAAATTTAATGGTAGACTTAATTGTTGTTAATCTGTTCAATGAAATGTATATTAATTCATTATCTTTATATCTTAAAAAGATATTTTTTTTATTTCTTAATTTAATCTCTATGCAATAAGAGTTTAATTTAATAGAAGTAATATTTTTATATTTAATAATTTGTTTAATCTCATCTTTTTTTCTGTCATATATAACAATTTCTTTTGAAGTTATATATATTTCTCCATAATATTTCATTTTAAATAAAATAATTTCTTTTTCATATACTCTAATGCCTTTATAAAAAAAGAAAGCGTTAGACATAAGAGAATTTGTATCATCTAATCTTTTATATGGAACTTCAACCGTCTTCATTGATCTTCTTTGGGTGAATTCTCTTGGTTCGATGTTGTTTATTTTTTGTTTTTCTTTTTCCGAAAGAATTAATTCTAATTTTTTTAATAATTTATTAACTCTTTTTAAGAATCCTATTGTATTTTCTGTATTTTCAGAAAACCACTTTAAGAATACTTGTTTTTTGTAATGATTAAAACAATCATTTTTATGCATTTTTCCAATATGAAAAATTTGATCAAAAGAAAGTTTTTCAACATTTTTTGAATTTAAAGTTTTTCTTATTGATAAATAAAGATTAATATAATTATATTTTCAAATCACTTATTTATTATAACATCTAATGTTATAACAAAAAGAGTAGCAATAGCTACTCTTTTTAAGATTATAATGAATGCTTATATTTTTCTTCTTCTTCATTAATATCAATTTTAATTTTATTATCAAAATCATAATTAGAGACATCGAATCCATCATCAAAAATATCATATTTTCCTTGTGGTGTTTCAAATCCTGTACCAACTGGCATTTTATTTCCAACAATAATATTTTCTTTAATTCCTTCTAAATGATCAATTTTTTTCATAATAGATGCTGACACTAGAGCATCTGCAGTTCTTTGATATGAAGCTGCTGCTAAAAATGATTCAGAATAAAGCGGTAATGCTTTAACTCCAAGAATAATTTGTTTTCCAAAAGCAGGTTTTTTTCCTTTTGAAATTAATATTTTATTAATAGATCTTAATCTATCTGACGAAATTACTTGTGAAGAAAACAAACTTGAATCTCCTACATCAATAATTTGAAATTTAGATAACATTTGTCTAATAATTACTTCCATATATTTATCAGAAATTGTAATACCTTGAAGTCTATAAAGTCTTTGCATTTCTTTGATCAAATAAATTTGTGTTTTTCTTGCTCCTGCTACTTCTAAGAGTGACTGTAACTGAATTGAACCTTCAGTAATTTTTTGACCCGGAACAATTTTTTGACCTTTTTTAATTCTTAAAAATTGATTTGATTCAATGAAATATTCAATAGTTTCATGTTTACCAACTACTACTACCTTAAACTGAATTGGTTGTCCATATTTATTTTCTTTAGAAATTGCAATTTCTGTAACTTCCCCGTCACCCTTAGCAATAATTGCCATTGATTTAGGTTGTTTATTAGCATCAACCAATTCCATAAGTCTCGAAAATCCTTGAGTAATATCTGTAACTCCTGCAACTCCTCCTGTATGGAAAGTACGCATTGTAAGTTGTGTACCGGGTTCGCCAATTGATTGTGCTGAAATAATACCAATAGCCTCTCCAACATTTACTTGTTCATTTGTTGTAAGATCTCTACCAAAACATTTTTGACATATTCCTTTTTTAGATTGGCAAGTTAATGCTGATCTAATTTCTACTTCAGTGATTCCCAAATTAATAATATTTGTTGCTTGTTCTTCAGAAATCATTTCTTTAGATCTGGCAATAATTTTATTTCCTTCTTTAATATCATTCATTGGAAATCTTCCCACAATTCTATCAAATAGACCCTCAATATCCGAATTGGTTCTTGTATCTTTAATTGATCTAACTTTCATACCAACATTGGTTTTGCAATCTTCTTCAACTAATTTAATATTTTGAACAGCATCAACCAAACGTCTTGTTAAATATCCTGATTCAGCTGTTTTTGTGGCTGTATCTGAAAGTCCTTTTCTAGCTCCGTGAGTTGATAAGAAATATTCAAATGGTGTCAATCCAATTTTGAATGAAGATTTAATCGGAATTTCTTCTGTTGATCTTATAATAATTCCCCGTCTTTTAAGAGCTGCGTATTCATGTGTTGGTTTTGACATTGAACCACGCATACCAGCAAGTTGTACAAAATTCGAAATATTTCCACGAGCTCCAGAATCCATCATCATATAAACTGGATTATCAATATGTTTAATTATTTTTTTCGAAAGTTCTTCTTGAATTTTTTCTTTTACAACTGCCCAAACTTTAAGTACCTCTTGATATCTTTGATCATCAGTAATAATTCCTTCATTTTTTTTAACTCATAAAAATTCTACTTGCTTATCTCCTAAAGAAATAATTTTTTCTCTAGTTTCAATATCCATAATATCTGAAATAGCCATTGAAACACCTGAAAACATAGAATATTTAAATCCTAATGATTTAATATCATCAAGAACATCAGATATATTTTCTGGATTTTTTTTAAAAACTACTTCAATTAATTTATTTATATCTACTTTTTTGAAAGGTTTAAATTTTTTAATTGCCTCATCAAATATTTTTTCAAGATTTGATGCAGAAGAAGTAATCCAATCAAAATTATTTCCTTTTAAAGAATCTTCATCAACAAAATTGATAAATGGAAATTTTTCAGGTAAAACATTATTTAAGATGAATTTACCAACTGATGAAACAATATATTTATTTCCTTTTTTAATTTCTGCAATAAATTTTTCTCCAAATGCTTTTAATGGCATAGCAATAACAGAATGTATATGAATTTTATTTACAACTAAAAGATTATTAAGATCACCAAAACTAAAAATTATTCTTCTTGAACCATTACTTTTATTTTTAATTTTTGTTAAATAATACATACCTAAAATAATATCTTGTGACGGAGACAAAATTAATTTCCCATCTTTCGGACCAAGAATATTTTTATTTGAAAGCATTAATTCTCATGCTTCTGTTTTAGCTTTTTTAGATAAAGGAACATGAACAGCCATTTGATCACCATCAAAATCAGCATTGAATGAAGGTGTTACTAATGGATGAAGTCTAATGGCTTTTCCTGAAGCGATAACTGGTTCAAATGCTTGAATAGATAAACGATGAAGTGTCGGTGCTCTATTAAGTAGAACTGGATGCTCTTTAATAACTTTTGCAGCATATGACCAAATTCTATCATCATAAACTTCTATCATTTTTTTAGCTTGTTTCATTGATTTAACAATTTTTTCTTCAACTAATCTTTGAACAATAAATGGTTCAAATAATTTAACTACCATTTGTTTTGGCAAACCAACTTGATGTAATCTTAATTTAGGACCAACAACAATAACTGATCTTCCTGAATAGTCAACTCTTTTACCTAATAAATTTTGTCTAAATCTACCTTGTTTTCCTTTAAGATTTTCAGCAAGAGATTTTAAATCTCTATTATCTTTAGATTTAACTGGAATTGCTTTTCTTGTATTATCAAATAAAGCATCAACAGATTCTTGTAACATTCTTTTTTCATTTTGAATAATTAAATCTGGTGCCCCTATTGCTAATCATTGTTTTAATCTATTATTTCTAATAATAACTCTTCTATAAAGCTCATTAAGATCTACTGTTGAATGACGTCCGCCATCTAATTGAATTAAAGGTCTTAAATCAGCTGGAATAACTGGTAATACTTCAATAATCATTGAAGAAGGTTTTTGTTTTGAAATAATAAATGATTCAATTGTTTTAATTCTTCTATATAAAGAAGGAATTCCTGTTTCAGATTTCGAAATCGAAATTAATTTATTTATTTCTCTTAATTTAGCTTTTAAATTTATTTTTTCAAGTAATGATTTAATTGCCTCGGCACCAAAGGATATTCTAATATCTGAATATCTTGTAATGAAAGAATTATATTCATAAAAATCAATACCTTGTTCTTTAGTTATATCTAAATTAGCATCAATTAAAAGTTGATCAATTTTTAAATTAATTATTTTTTTTATTTCTTTTGATTCAGTTTTTTTATAAATAGCTTTAAGTAATTTTCTATAAATTCCTGCAGCTTTTTGCAGAAAAATAATTTGTCCTAATTTAACTTCTGAATAACCACCTGTTTCTATAATAACTGGTGCCCTAAAATAAATTACTGAATCTAATTCTTCTTGCTTAAATCCTAAAATTTGTCTGATAGTTGAATAATTTACTTTCGAAAATCAAATATGAGTAACTGGAGAAGCAAGTTGAATATGTCCCATTTTTCTTCTTCTTACCATTTTTGATTCAATCATAGCTTCTCCGCATGACGAACATTTTTTTCCTGTATCAGATCTTCTATGTTTTTTGCTACACACTGGACATTTGTAATCTTTAGTTGGTCCAAATATTTTTTCATCAAATAAACCAAATTTTTCAGGTTTATGTGTTTTATAATTAATTGTTTCTGGTTTTGTTACTTCTCCTGATGATCAAGATGACATCTCTTCAGAAGTCGCTATTGAAAGTTGGACTTTTTCAATAATTACTTTATTTTCTTCTCGAAAATGAGTATTATCATTTTCAAAATATTCTTTAAATTTTTCTTCCATATCTCTTATTCTTTCCTTTTAAATTGTATTATCGATTTCAACATCATTTTCATCTTTATCTAAGAAACCTAGTTTAAGTCCTAAACCTCTCATTTCGTAAAATAATACTCAGAATCCCTCGGGTGTTGAAGGCGTAGGCATCTTTGTTCCTTTTACAATAGAATTATATAATTCATTTCTTCCTTTAATATCATCTGATTTTAAAGTAATCATTTCTTGTAATAAATTCGCAGCTCCATAAGCTTCGACAGCTCATGCTTCCATTTCTCCAAATCTTTGTCCACCATTATTTGCTTTACCTCTTAAAGGTTGTTGTGTTATTAACGAATAAGGACCTATTGATCTACCATGCATTTTATCATCAATCATATGAGATAGTTTAAGCATATACATAACTCCGACAGCAACATCATCTTCAAATTTTTCACCAGTTATTCCATCAACAAGTTTAAACTTACCTGTTTCTTTCATTCCGGCTTTTTTAAACATATTTTGAATGTCTTTATAATTTGCTCCATCAAATATTGGTGTCGCAACTTTTACTCCTAATTTTTTAGCAGCCATTCCTAAATGAATTTCTAATACTTGTCCTATATTCATACGCGATGGAACTCCTAATGGATTTAACATTATATCAACTGGTGTTCCATCTTCTAAATATGGCATATCTTCAATTGGTAATACTTTAGAAACAACTCCTTTATTGCCATGTCTTCCTGACATTTTATCACCCTCTCGTAATTTACGTTTTTGAGCAATATATACTTTAATAATTTTTTCAACACCATCATTTAATTTATTTCCATTATCTCTTGATAGTATTTTTATATCTTGTATAATACCTTCGGCTGAATGAGGAACTCTCATAGAGCTATCTCTAATGTTTTTGGTTTTATTTCCTAATAAAGAATCCAAAAGTCTTTCTGCTGATGAAATATCATCATCACCTTTAGGTGTAATTTTACCAACAAGAATATCGCCAACTTTTACTTTAGAACCTATTGTGATTACTCCATCTTCATCTAAATTTCTTAATGATTCTTTAGAAGCATTCGGAATATCTGAAGTAATGATCTCATCACCTAATTTAGTTGTTCTTTGTTCGATAGTGTGTTCTTCAATATGAACTGAAGTAAAAACATCATCCTTAGAAAGTCTTTCCGAAATTATAATAGCATCTTCATAGTTATAACCTCTTCATGTTGTAAAAGCTACTATTACATTTTTACCAATAGCTAATTCACCATTATCAACTGATGGACCATCGGCAATAATTGTTCCCACTTTAACTTTTTGGCCAATTTTTACCCTGGGTATCTGATTAATTGATGAACCTTGATTAGATCTAACAAATTTCTTTAATGTATAAGTTTGTCTTGTTTCTCCAACAATAACAATTCTTTTCGAAGAAGACTCAATAACATCTCCTGACTCTCTCGCTATAATTGTAGTAGGTGATGATTTTCCAGAAAATTCTTCTGCTCCTGTTGCAACAATTGGTGCTTCAGATTTAATCAATGGAACTGCTTGCCTTTGCATATTAGCACCCATCAATGCACGATTAGCATCATTATTTTCTAAAAATGGAATATGCGCTGTTGCAATAGAAACTGTTTGTTTAGAAGAAACGTCAATATAATTAATTTCTTCGGGAGAAACAGATATAAATTCTCCATCACGCCTAGCAATAAGTTCTTTTTGAATAATTACTTTATCTTTTATTTCAACATTAGCTAAACAAATAATTTGTTTTTCTTCGTTTGAAGCTGTTAAAAAAATTAATTTTTCAATTATTTTTCCATTTTCAACCTTATAATAAGGTGTTTCTAATAAACCATATTCATTAACTCTTGAATAAATAGCTTGATTTAATATAAGTCCAATATTTGGTCCTTCAGGTGTTTCTATAGGACATATTCTTCCATAATGAGTATCATGTATCCTACGAACAACTAATGAAGCAGTGTCTCTTGATAATCCACCAGGGCCCAAAGATGTTAATCTTCTCTTATTCGAAACTTCTGCTAGTGGATTAATTTGATCCATAAATTGTGATAATTGTGATGAATTAAAAAAGTCTTTTATTACAGATTCCATTAATTTATGATTAGTAATTGATTTAACTGTTACACCGGTTGTGTCTTTTGCTTTTATTTTTTCAGAAAGATTTCTTTCCATTCTCGTCAAACCAATTCTAAATTGATTTTTCATTAAATCATTAATTGTCTTAATCATTCTATTTGAAAGAGAATCAATATCATCATAAGTATGTAAACCATCTTCAAGATTAAATAAATAACCGATTGTTGCTAATAAATCTGAAATAGTCAAGAAATCATAATCTGTAGGAGTATTTAAAATAACATTTGAAATTTTTGATTCATTACCTTCTTTAATTAATTGTAAATGATTAGTATTAGTATAAACTTTAATAATAGATACTTGTGTAAATTCTAACTTAAGTTTTTCATCTGAATCTAGTGTATCTTTCATTAAACCTAAAACATCATCAGAAATTGATAAATTTGTTAATGGTAATTTTTTATTTACATAAGCTTTTTGTATTTTTTCTGCTAATTCATGAGTAATTTCTTCTCCTGAAGCAACTATTTTTATTCCGCTAATAGTTTTAATATCAGAGGCAGAAAATTTACCAATAACTCTTTTAAAAGGTGATAATTTATCATTTAATTTATATCTACCAGTTTTTGATAAATCATATCTTTTTTTATTAAAAAATAAATTTGAAAATCATCCATTGACTTGATCTTGGGTAAGTCTATCTCCCGGATTTAAAATCTTAAAGATATTTCTTCTAGATTTAATTGAATCCTTTTCTGTTTTTCTAAGAGTTTCAATTAATAATTCATGCGAACCAAATGTTTCAATAATTTGATCATCATTTAATCCTAACGAATAAAGTAAATCCGCTGCTTTAATTCTTTTTGATTTATCAATTCTAAGTTTTATATCTGAAGGATCGGTACCTAATAATTTATAATCTTTATAATCAAATTCTAATCAAGCACCTCTCGCAGGAATAATTGTCACCAATTTAAAAACTGATGCATCAGAAGCTGATTGAGTTCTTGACGCTTTCATATTTTCAAAATAAACACCAGGAGCTCTAATAATTTGAGAAATAACAACCCTTTCTGAACCATTAATAATAAATGATCCACCTTTGGTCATTAAAGGAATATTAGCTATAAAAGCTTTGTCTTCTGATTTTTTAGCTCCTGTTTCTTTATTTGTAATTCTGAATTTTGCTGTAAGAGGAGCAGAAAAATTAGAACCTTTATTTTTTGATTGCTCTATTGCTTCTTCATAATTTTTTGGTAATTTCAGATTTTTTTCAATAAAATCTACTCTTAATTTTTTTGATTCAACTGGATAAATTTCTTTAAAAATATGATCAATACCTGTTTCTAAAAATTTATCAAAAGCATCAGTTTGAATTGCTAATAAATCAGGCATTTCTAAATCTGATTTAGTTTTTTGGAAATTAACACGCTTAGTATCAATACCAAAAATTTTTGTTTTATAGTCCATTTTTCTCCTTCGTTATAAAAGTGCCATTATATAAAACGGCGAAAAAGAGAGACAAAATAATATTTATATCCTCTTTTAAATATGTATATGATTAATTATTCAACCACTACTTCTGCGCCAACTTCTTTAAATTTAGCTGCTAATGATGATGCTTCTTCTGGCGAAATTGATTCTTTAATAATTCCACCATTCTCAGCAAATGTTTTAGCTTCCATTAATGCTAATCCCATAATTTCTTTAACTATTTTAATAACAGCAATTTTATTTCCTCCTGCTGAAACCAATTTAACATTAACCTCTGTTGAAGCTGAAGACGCATCATTACTTATTGCTGCTTGTGGTGCTGCTGCTGTAACTCCAAATTCTTTTTCAATTGCCTTAACTAATTCATTAAGTTCCACAACTTTCATTTCTTTTAATTCTTTAATAAAATTTTCTACTTTAAGTGCCATAATATTTTCTCCTTTTTCTTTCTCTTATTTTACTTTTTTTCAACTGATGATTCTGCAATTTTCGATACCGAATATGCAAGATTTCTTAATGTTCCTTGTAACGCTGATAAAAGCATTGATAATAAATCATCTTTTGAAGGTAAGCCAGCTATTTCTTGTATGGCTTTCGCATTATAAAATTCTCCATTTATATATCCTGCCTTAAATGATAAATCATCATTTTCTTTTATAAATTTATATAACTCTAGAAGGGCTTTAGAATCATCTGTTTCTATAAATAAAAATGATGATGGTCCTATTAATATATCTAAAATTTCTTTTTTTCCAGATTCTTCAAATGCAATTTTAGCAATTCTATTTTTATAAACTTTATTTATTGCTTGTTCGTTTCTAATTATTGTTCTAATATCTGAAATATCAATAGCATTTAAACCTAAATAATCTCAAACAATTATAATATTTGATTTAGAGATTAAATCTTTAAGTTCTAAAACATGTTGTTCTTTTAATTGTCTTGTTATTGCCATATTCTATGTCCTCCCTAAATCTACCTTTAACCTAATTCCAGGGCCCATTGTTGTTGAAATAACAATTGTATAAATATATATTCCTTTTACAGAGGGTGGTCTTTTACTTTTGATTAAATTAAAAATTGATTTATAATTTTCAATTAATAACAAATCATCAAATGATTTTTTCCCAAATGGAACTGCCACAATTCCGTCTTTATCTGTTTTATATTCAATTTGACCTTTTTTAATATCAGAAACAATTTTTTTAATATTATTTGTAACTGTGCCTAATTTTGGATTAGGCATTAAACCCTTGGGACCAAGCAGTCTACCAAATTTTGCTAATTGTGGCATAAAATCTGGTGTTGTAACAATAAAATCAAATTCGAATCAATTTTCTTTTTGAATTTTTTCTATCATTTCAATTCCGCCCACAAAATCTGCTCCTGCTTTTTTGGCTTCTTCTTGTTTAAGAGAATCTGCAACAACTAAAACTTTTGAAATTTTTCCTGTTCCATTAGGAAGTACTAATGAACCTCTTAATTGTTGTTCTGCATGTGCAGTATCTAAATTTAAATTTATCGAAAGTTTAAATGTAGTATCAAATTTTTCATATGAAATTTTTTTTGCTAATTTAATTGCTTCTTCAATAGAATATAATTTATTCTCATCTATTTTAGTTAATCCTAATTTATATTGCTTGCCCATTATTCTCTTCTTTTGTTAATTTATCAAATTGAACAACATTAATATTGTCAGATATTTGAATCCCCATATTAATAGCAGTACCTTTCAACATTGAGACCGCAGCATCTAATGAATTAGAATTCAAATCTTTCATTTTATATTTTGCAATTTCTTCTAATTGTTTAATTGTAACTGTTCCTACTTTTTCTAATGGAGGTTTATGCGCACCTTTAGAAATTCCTGCTGCCTTTAATAACATTCTTGATGCGGGAGTAGTTTTAAGTACAAATTCATATGATCTATCATCATATGCAGTAATTACTACTGGTATAATATCACCAGAAAATTCTTTAGTTTCATTATTATACTCTTTTGTAAAACCACCCATATCAATTCCTAAGCCCGCTAATTCTGGTCCGGGTTTAGCTTTTCCAGCTTGAAATTGTAATGTTGTAATTCTTGTTACTTTTTTAGCCATTCTAACACTCCTCTCAATTTAAATATTTGGTAATATAAGACACACTAATTTTTTACCTAAATGTGTCTTAAAATAAATATTTTATAATAAACACAACCTCGGTAGCAATTTAATTCTATATATACGATAGCTACTATCTTAAGTTATTACAAACATAATTGTATCATAAATATCATAATACAAATTTTATATTTTTTTAACTAAAGATAAATCCATCTCTACTTGAATTAACCTTCCAAAGAATTCTATTTCAACTGAAACTTTTTGAGTTTCTATCGAAATTGAAGTGACTTTTCCTTCCTGATTAGAAAATTCTCCTTCAATAATTTTAACTACATCATTTATTTTGAATGAAACATCAGTAATAATTGATTTTTTATCATTTTTTTCTTCAATATTTTTAATTCTTAATTCTTCTTCAAGAGCTTTGTCTTTAATTTTCATGATTTCTTCTTCTCTTACAGGAGTGGGTTTAGTCCTTTGACCCGAAGATCCTACAATACCAGTAACATAATTTGTATTTCTAATAATAAACCATGATTCGTCAGTCATTTCTACTTTAACATATAAATAACCTGGGAACATTGGTTTAGATTTAATATTGCCTGTTTTTGTAGTATGTAATTTTCTAGCAAGTAATATTTCTTCTATATCAGCTTTATCAAAATCTCTATTTTCAAGATCTTCCTTAACTTTTTGCTCATATCCTGTTACAACTTGTACAATGTATCATTTTTTATTATTTTTCATATTTAAATATATTCTCCTTTTCTATGCTAAACCGATTAATGAAGCTATGCCTCATGAAAATAATGTTATTATTGCTATAAATATTCCAATTGTTAATAAAGTTGAAATAAATATTTTAGTAGACTTATTGAAAGTGGATCATCTAACTTTTCTCTTCTCCTCAAATACTTCTTTAAAAAATTTCATTATCTTGTTTCCTCATGAATTATATGTTTATTGCATGTTGAACAATACTTATTTATTTCTAATTTTTTGTCAACATTTAATGATTTTAAAAATGAGTAATTACGTGATAAACAAATGTTACATAATAATATAACTTTTCTTCTTTTCATAATCACTCACCTCTTTATCTAAATAATTATATATTAGATTAGATTTTTTTTCTTATTTTATCTATTGCTCTTTTTTTAGAGGTATATATTGTTTGTTTACTTTTACCTATTAAACAAGCAATTTGACTTATTGACTGTTCTTCAATAACCATATTCATAATA
>JABSQD010000050.1 GCA_013214765.1 Mycoplasmataceae bacterium
AATCCTAGTTCATCCATGTCATTAGTAATCTTTAATTTTCTTGTCTGTAATTTTCTAATTCGAGATTTTAATTCGGAGATAGTTGCATTATTGTTTGTCATCAGCGATTCTAACTGAGACTTGTATTCTGATAGTGCTATACCAGCTTGTTCTAATTCATTAAATTTCATAGAATTTGTTTTAGAAAGATCAGAAAATCATTCATAAGATTTTTTTGGTGTTCTTTTTCCTGTTTTCAAATTTAATGAAATTAAACCATATCTATTTTTATAAGAATTTGCTCATGATCAATTATCAATATATGTTCACATATGATAACCAATGCAATTTGCTCCTTCTTCCATTGCTTTATGCATTCAATAAATATGTTCTTTAAAAAAAGAAATTCTATATTCATCCTGAATAATTCCGTTTTTAATAAATCTTTCTTCATTTTGAACACCCATTCCATTTTCAGAAACAAAATGCTTAATATTTCCATAATCATTCTTAACTGTATTTAACATTTCATAAAGTGATTTAGGAAAAATTTCTCATCCTCTATATTCATTCATTCTTGCATACGGCATTGAATAATTATTAAAAAAATGAGTGTTGGGAGAGATCGGGGAATTCCAATCCGGTTTATAATCAAGCGCTTTTACTCTTAATGGAGAGTAAAAATTAATTCCTAAAATATCAATTTTATATTTTTTAAATAAATCTTTATCTTTCTTTGAATCTAAACCTTCTGGTCAAATTTTTTTTTCTTTTAAAATATTTAATAATTTAGAAGGAAATTCTCCTTTGACTATTGTATCTAAATATGATTTTCATTGAAAAAGTTCTGCAATTTCTGCTGCTTCTTTATCCTTAATATTATTTGATCTTGGAATTGCAGGAGTAATATTTAATATAATACCAATTTCACTTTCTAAATTTCTTTGTCTAAATTCTTTAACAACTAAATGATGAGCTATATTGGTATTTCATAATGCTGTCATAGCCATATCAAAATTATTTATATTTGGATAATGCCAATCATACAAATATTGCGCTTCGACAGAAACTATTGGTTCATTAAAAGTAAATCAATATTTGACTCTATTTCCAAAATTATCAAATAATATTTTGGAATATTCAAGAAATTCATTAACAACTTCTTTAGAGGTTCATCCACCCATTTCATCAGCTCAAACAGGCATATCAAAATGAAATAAATTCATAAATATATCAATGTTATTTTTATCAAATTCATCCATTATTTTGTGATAAAAATTAATTCCCTCTTGAGAAATTTCTCCTTTATTTGGAACTATTTTAGATCAACTAAATGAAGTTCTTAATGAATTCATTCCTATATCAGAAGCCATTTTTAAATCTTCTGAATATTTTTCTTGAAAATTATTCATACAATATATTTGGTTATAAAATCTTCCTTTTTCTTTTAAATATCATTTATTCCAAATTGAATTTTGTCCATTTAATTCATTTATTCCATTGGCCTCTGTTTGAGGTGCTGAAAATGCAGACCCTCAATAAAAACCTTTTGGAAAATTTATTTTTTTCATTATATTTCTCCTTTATATCAAATATAAGCTGAACCAAACAAATTTGCATAAGACTTATATTTAGAAACTTTATGTTTGGATTTTGCTTTGAACATGATTCCTCTATTTATAATTTCACTATATTCTTTTTTAAAACATTTTAAAAAAATCGATTCATTTGTTATTCCACCAGTAAAAATAATTAACTCCGGATTTAACATATACTCAATATTTAAAACTAAAGTACTTAATCTAGTGAAAAAATCTTTTATTGTTATGATAGAATTTTTTTCATTCTTTTTAAATTTTTCAAATATTTGAAAACTATCATCAATTTCTCCAAATCTTTCATTATGTTTTTTAACCATTTGGTTTGTTGAAATCGAAATTAAATCTAGTTTTCCCAAATCGTTAACCCCATACAAAAGTCCGAACTCACCAGCTGAATTAGTATTTCCTTTAACTAATTCTCCATTTATAATCATAGAACCACCAACTCCTGTTCCTATTGCAATCGCAACAGCATTTTGTATATTTTTATTTTTTCATTTTTCTGATAATATAGAACAATTGGCATCATTTTCAATTACTACTCTTTTTCCTGTGATTTTTTCTAAATCTTTTTTAAGATTATTTCCATAAATATATTCAATAGCAGAAGCCCCTACTGATTTACCATTTTCTTCAATAACTCCAGGCAAACTAATTGATATTCCTTCAATGTTTTCAAATTTATTAAATAAATTAGTTAATTCTTCAATTAATTTTTTATATGAATTTAATGGTGTTGGGATCATGCCTTTTTTAAAAAGATTTGGTTTTCTGTCTAATAAACCAAATTTTATTGATGTGCCTCCAATATCAATTGATAAAATCATTTATATTTCCTTTAGTATTACAAGTATGTCATCTGGATTCTTTGCAGATTTTATTGAATTTCTAAAATCTTTATTCATCAACTTTCTTGAAATTTTTGCTAATATCTGTAAATGTTCTGATGCATTATCTTCTGGTATTAATAATGCAAACATATTTTCTAATGGTTTTTTATCAAATGTATCTCATTTTATTGGATACTTAGATTTTATAAAAAGTACACTTGGTTTTTTTATTGCATTTGTTTTACAATGCGGAATACCAAAACCTTCTTGAAAACCTGTGCTTCCTTGATTTTCTCTATCAACTAATCCATTAAAAACTTCTTGTTTATCATTAGATATATTTAATTCAACTGCTTTGTCAGCAATTATTTCAAATAAATCATTTTTTGAATTAATTTTTTTATTCAAAAATATTATTTTTTCTTTACTAAACATAATTTCCTTCTTTCTTGTTTAAGAAACCTTTTTAATATAATCAGAATTAATATCACTAATTATTTCTTTGTGATTATTTTTTGCTAATTTATATTCTAATTTAGATTTCATTAAATTATTTAATTCTTTAATCTTTATAATTTCTTCTTTTTTATTTTCTTTTAATTTAGAAATATTTAATTTCTTATCTTCTTTTTCTAAAGATAAATCCGAATTAATTTCATTGATATTTTCTTTATAT
>JABSQD010000051.1 GCA_013214765.1 Mycoplasmataceae bacterium
GTTTTGTGTGTTTTGTTTGTGTTGTTTGTTTTGTTTGTTTTGTTTGTTTTGTTTGTTTTTTTTGTTTGTTTTGTTTGTTTATTTTGTTTTTTTTGTTTTTTTAGTTTTTTTATTTTTTTTTGGAAAAAAAATCATGAATAAAAAAATTCAGATTCTGATTTTTCAGATTTTGAAAAATATTAAAAAAAATTTGGAAACCAATAATAGAATATGGTCAAAATTTTAGATTATAGTCAAAATAGATTTTCACTTAAATTTGAAAATATGTTTGTCATATAAAATAAGGAGCATTATTAAAATTGGTACTAAAGAAGATATAAATCTTCTGGTTCAAATAAATAGTATGAAATTTTATTTGAATAATGCTTTCAAAACTATTTCGCCCATTTTAGATGTGTTAATCTTATTATTTGATGAAGAAAATTCTTTTGTTGCTAAGTTATCTATAACAGTAACAATGGTAATTGCTTTTTTATTAAAGTGATTTGCAATAACTTGTAGAATATATGATTCCATTTCTTTACCTATTATTTTTCCTTCATTTAGGGCATGCTCTACAGAAGAATCTTTTTTAATTCCTTCACCAAAGAAACTAGGGGCATAAAATCAAAGTGAAGAATATAATCCTCCAACTTTATAATCTATAGTCCCGTCTTTTTCTAATGTATTCGAAATTAACTTTATTAATTCTTTTGTAGCCGAAATTGGTTTATCATTTTTAAATCCATAACCTTCACCGATTAGTGAATGAGTATAATAATTATCTCCAACTATTATATCTCCAAGTTTAATATCTGGTATATAAGAAGCACAAGAACCTAATCTAATTATGGTATCAACATTAAAGAATTCAAATAATTCATGTGCATATATTGCCATAGAAGACATTCCCATCCCATGACCCATAAATGTCACCTTATGTCCATTATGTGTTCCTGTTCAAATATTTATTCCTCTAATATCACATATTAATTTAGCATCTTTTAAATATTTCTTAGCAAATTCTTTTGCTCTTAATGGATCCCCCATCATTAGTACTGTTTTTGCAATATCATTTTTATTAGCTTTAATATGATGTGTTGCAATTGAATTGTTATTTTTCATTCTTTTCTCCTTGTGATTTGATTCAATACTTTTTAGTAAAGTATAAAGGTAAGTAAATTAGTATTGTAAATATTATTACATATATTGGCACAATAAAGGGGAGAACCATGTTTATTCCTAAGGATATTAATAATCCTGTAACCCAAGCAATAACACCCATATAATTAATTTTTTCTTTTTGATTTTCTTCTTTTAAAATAAATCCATTAAGAATTAATAGTGCTCCAATTCCAGGAAGCATTAAATTTAATACTCCTAAGAATTCTATAAAGTAATTATTAAAAATAGGAGAAAACAATGTTCCTACAATTCCCAAGAATATAATATTATATTTCTTTTCTATTCCAGTAATAGAAGAGGCTGCTAATCCTTGTGTATATAGACCATTGTCATTTGTTGTTCATATATTAGCACCTAAGACAATAATACCTATTGGTGCTAATCCCATTGTAATTAGAGCTGCTGATAAATCATTATCACCAGTTCCATAAAAAGCGAATGAACCAAATATTAACATTAGTGTTGAACATACTAAAAATGAAACAACAATTGATATAACAGCATGTTTTCCATTTTTTGCTCATCTAACAAAGTCAGGAGCTAGTGTTCCTCCAGAAACAAATGTTGCAAATACTAATCCTATTGCTTGAACTTGAGTATAATCTCCTAATCCTGGACGATTAGGATCTCAATTAGATCCTGCTGAAGATGTTGCTGCCATTATCATCATTGTAAATCCAAATATTAATACTAAGGGGACAGCAATCATCGATACTCACTTAAGAGCTTTAATCCCAACGAAAGCAGTTGAAATCATTAATGCTCCTGAAGATAAAATTATTGCTCACTTTATAATTTCAAGATTACTATCAGAGATATTTGAATTAATAGATATAAAGTTTATTATAGGTTGTGTAAACATCATTACACCAACTCCAAATCATCCTAATTGTGCAAGCATTGCTAATGAAGAAGTTAAGTAGAATCCATATTTACCAAAAAACTTTTTACTAAGTTCATGCGTAGATAAACCTGTTTCTCCTCCAATATATCCTAATAATGCAATATATATAGTTAGTATTATATTACCTATTATAGAGATTCATATCATTGTTCCTAAATCAAATGAACCTGCTATATTTGCTCCTGTTCATATTGTTGCAGAGAATATTGCAAATCCAGCCATTACAATTATCATTGTTAATAATGATTTTCTTTGATTTTTAGGGACAGGAACATTTTCAAATTCTGAATGTTCTTTTTTCTTTTCCTTTTTTATATTAAACAGCCTTTCTAAATTAATGAAAATTTATAAAAAAAAGGTCTCTAAAATAGAGACCTTGTTAATATGATATTTTTCTTTTTTACTATCATTTTCATTAGTATAATGATATCAAAAAAATATAAAATAATATATTTTTATTCATATCATTTTTTTATAAAGATTTTAAAAAGATGGTTATTTATTTTATTGATGAACTAACTAATTTAATTATGAGAATTAATTTATAATTATAATATTGAATAAATAATAAAATGAATGGAGAATATAAAATATTACAGTATGAAAAAATGAGAATATAAAACAATTAAGAAAATGTCTTTTTTTAAAGAAGGTAAGATAAATGAATTAGGTATTGATGGATGAGAATTAGTCAATTTTACATCGCCATCAGTAGGGACTGTGAATTTCTGCTTTATCTTTAAAAGAGAAATAAAGAATTAATTGTATAATTAAAATGTAATTTATAAAAAAATAAATTTTATATAAAAGGAGACTTTATAATAATATGAATGAAAGACATTTGAATAATATTGAAACATATGAAAGTATAATAAATACAAATAAAAACTTAAGAGGATATCAAATAAAACCTTTTAATGTTTTTGTTTATATTTTTAGAAAAGAAGAAATTAGCAATATGGATGAAAATGATTGACAGTCTAATAGCGGCATTT
>JABSQD010000052.1 GCA_013214765.1 Mycoplasmataceae bacterium
ATTTTGAATTTATATTTTGAATTTTGAATTTAAATTTTGAATTTTGAATTTCTGTTGTTTTCTTAATATTTAATATATCATTTTTAAGTTTTGTTTTATTTTCATTAATTTTTAAATTCATAGAATCTATTTTAGAAATATCATTTTCTTTTTTTATATCATTTTTAATAATTTTATTTGATTGTTTTGTTTTTGATTTTATTTCAAATACTAATCTAGATTTTTTTTGATTTTTGAAAACAATAGCTAATCCTAAGGCAACTACCATCACTGCTACTGCTACTCCAATAGCATAACATAAAGCTCAAACTAAAGCACCTAAGAAATAGTTACTAATAACTGTGGAAGGTACATAACCTAGAACCGGCGCCAATGGTGATCCTAACCCTCCATAAAACTGAAATCCAAATGTTGTAACTAACATTCCTGAAATTGCTCCACCAATCATATTGGCTGGAATAAATATTTTAGGTTTTGCTACCGCAAATGGAATTGCTCCTTCAGTTATTCCTACTAATCCCATAAATGAAGCATTGGTTCCAAGAGTTTTTTCTTGTTTAGTAAAATATTTAGGAAATAACACTACTGACATAAATGCTGTCAGTGGTGGTATCGATATAGCAGCTTGTGTTGCTGTAATAGAAACAAAATTTCAATCATTAGGATTCATTGAAGTACCTTGTGATGTTAAATATATTGCTGTACCAGCTACCAATGCCGTTTTATTAATTGGTCCCCCAAGATCAGTACAAATCATGGCAGCAATAATTGCAGATAATAATATTGAACCTCCAGGAATATTTCCAATTCAAATAATTCCATTAAACATTTGTAAACTAACAAATCCTAAAATTGGTCCCAATAAATATCTACTAGATATAACTACAATTAATGACATTAAAAATGGTCACACCATTAAATCAACTAGACCTTTAAAGTTTCTATTTATTTTAATTTTTCTAAGTTGTAATGACATATACCCTACGAAAAATCCAATTACTAAAGCACCCAAGAATCCTGTTCCAAATGGAGTTCCATTAATTTCTAATCCTAAAAAATTCCCATCATTCATTAATCATCCACCTAAAAATGCAGGTACAAATGATAATTTTCCAGCTATTGAATATGCTAATGCTGCAGCAATTACTGGATATATTAATGACATAGCAGCAATTCCACCTGAAAATAAAGTATTGAAAAATTCTCTATTATGAAATGATCACACTTTTCCTCATTCGAATATAGCCCCATTTACAGATACATAATCAAGCCCTGGTGAAGAAGTTCCGTCAACTACTACAGTTACATAATTTATTAAATTTGGAATCTTCCATCATAATCCTTCTTTTAAGTTGTCTAAAATTTCAGGAAAATTATCAAGTACAGATTGTAATATATAAATACCATTTTCAACATTTGTATAATCTGAAGGATCTTGTAATATTCCATTAAAATTTAATCCTGTTGTTAAAACTCAACCAGGTTGCATTGCAAATATATTACCAACAGCCATGACAAGACCACCGGCAATAACTAAGGGAACCATTCAACTTAATGAAAACATTATGTGCTTTAGAACTTTTCCTTCTTTTTGAATATTTCCTGTATCAGAAATCGAAACATCAGAATTGTTATTTTTAAGTTGAATTTTATATTTCGAAGATTTTTCAAATGCTTCTTTAATAAGTTTTGTAGGATTGGCAATAGCTAGATGTGTATTTGTATCAAATAATAATTTACCAACAAATCTTGTTTTATCAACAGCTATATCTGCAGCTATAATAACAAGATCTGCTTCACGTATTTCTTTAGCAGTTAAAACATTATCATGACCAGCAGTACCATGTGTTTCTACTTTAACTATTGCCCCTAATTCTTTTGCACCGTTTTCAATACCTTCGGCCGCCATGAATGTATGAGCAATACCAGCAGCACAACCAGTAATAGCAATTATTTTTTTATTTTTAATATTCAATTTTTTACTTCCTTTCTAAAATCAGTGTGAGAACTTGGTTATTATTTATTTTTGGAATAATAAATTCTGAATTTTTACATTCTATTTTTTTTATTTTCTCTTCAAGTAAATTTGATAAATAGCAAGTATTAAATTTATTATCCATTATTTTAATTGGTTCAATTAAAATTTTATCATTATGATTGATAAATCTAATTAATAATTCTTTTTCATTTATTTGTTTTACAATTGAAATTTCTATATTTTTATTAATTTCTAGTTTTTTAAAAAGTTTTTTATTTTTCGGAATTTTTTCTTGTCATTTATTTGAAACAAAATATTTTAATGGCCCTGTAAATCTATCATATTCTTGGTTTTGATAATATGTTTCTATTGTTGAAAAATCTTTTTGTTTATTTGATATTTCAGCATTTGTTAACTTACTAAATGATAATCCAATATGTCATACTAATTTTTTATTTAAAAGTTGGGAATCAGGAGTTGGAACATATTTAAATTCTTGACCCGATGCTTTCCCTGGTCTTCTAATTAAATCTGGTTTTCCTAGTCAGCCAATTGATCTATACATTGTTAATTCAATACATTCATTATTCAACGCCTCATATTCTTTAATACCATTCAAAAAAATGGTTATTTGATTACTTTTATCTTTAATATTTATATTAGATAATACTGGATATATTCCTGTAGGTTCTTCTTTTCAACATAATTTTTTTCAAGAATTTATTTCTTTTTGAACTATTGGCCTAGTTATAAATCCATAATGAGAATCAGAGTCAACAGAATCAAATTTAAATTCTGGATTAATACGTAATCTTAATCTATGATCTTTTGCTTTATTAATTGTTTCAATATTAAATTCAATTAAATCATTTCCTTTTACTAATTTTATTTCAATTTTAAAAATTTGTTTAATTTTTTTAAAATCATTACTCACTCATTCATTTATATCTTTAATTAT
>JABSQD010000053.1 GCA_013214765.1 Mycoplasmataceae bacterium
GGAAATGTATATAAAGGTTTTTCGAATTTTATAGATATTTTAGTTTTTTGAAACGATTATAAGATTATGCCTGAATGAAATTCTAATAATGATAATATTAAAGAAGCTTTCGAAATTATATTTACAATAATTGCTTTATTAGGAAATATATTTTTATTATTAGGATGATATAAAAAAAGAAAAATAGGGTAAATGAAAAAAATAAATTAAATATAATTTTATTTGTTTCATTTTTTTATAATATATGAATAAATAATCATAATGGATATTTAGAAACTTTTTATCTAAAATTAAAAAACATATACTATATAATTAATTTTTGATATTGTTTTGAATTCATATTTCATAAGTCAATTTGATATAATTATTTTATGAGTTTTAAACATTTAGAAATAGAAAAAAAATGAAAAATTTTTTGAAAAGTAAATAATATCTATAAAACTAATATAGACACAAATAAAAAAACTTTTTATGCATTAGATATGTTCCCTTATCCATCAGGGGCAGGGTTGCATGTGGGACATCCAAAAGGTTATACAGCAACAGACATTGTTTCAAGATTTAAAAAGGCAAAAGGATATGAGGTTCTTCACCCAATCGGATGAGATGCCTTTGGTTTACCAGCAGAACAATATGCTATTCAAACAGGGAACTCACCTATTGATTTTACAAATAAGAATATTGAAGTTTTTAGAAAACAATTGAACTCTTTAGGATTTTCATTTGATTGGGATAGAGAAATTAATACAACCGACCCTGAATATTTTAAAAATACACAATGAATTTTTGCGCAATTATATAAAAAAGGTTTAGCAGAAATTATGGAAGTAGAAGCTAATTGGTCTCCTTCATTAAATACTGTTCTTGCTAATGAAGAGATATTAGAAGATGTTAATGGAAATTTTGTTGACGAAAGAAATGGAATGCCTATTGAAAAAAGAAAAATGAAACAATGAGTTCTTAAAATAACTAAGTATGCTCAGAAATTATTTGATGGATTAGAAGATTTGGATTGGCCAGAATCAGTAAAAAAATTACAAAAAAATTGACTATATAAAAAAAATAAAGATGGAAAATATTCAAACATTATGCATATTAGAGATTGGATTTTTGCAAGACAAAGATATTGAGGAGAGCCTTTTCCAATTATTCATTTAGAAAATGGAGAAACATATCTTATTCCAGAAACAGAATATCCAATTAAGTTACCAAAAATAAAAAAATATAAATTTACTCAAGATGGAGAACCTGCACTAGGAAATTCGAAAGAATGGGTTAATGTTCAAGTAAACGGAATTAAAGGTAAAAGAGATTTAAACACAATGCCACAATGAGCAGGATCTAATTGATATTATATGGGATATATTCTTAAAGATGGAAAAGGATATCTTTCTTTAGATGATCCTAAAGCAAAAGAAAGATTAAATAAATGATTACCAGTGGATTTATATATTGGTGGTCAAGAACATGCTGTTTTACATTTAATTTATTCTAGATTTTGACATATATTTTTGAATGAAATTGGCATAACAGACATTAAAGAACCATTTCAAAAATTATATAATCAAGGAATGATTTTAGGATCTGATGGATTAAAAATGTCAAAATCAAAAGGAAATGTTATTAATCCAAATGAAATAGTAAAAGAGTTTGGTGCAGATACACTTAGAATATATGAAATGTTTATGGGATCATTAGATGATAATAAATCCTGGTCTTCAAAGGGGTTACAATCATCTAGAAATTGACTTGAAAGAGTATATAAATTTTTTACAAATATTGCTATATATGAAAATCCAACAGATAATATTATATGATCATATAATGAAATGCTTGAAGAAGTTGAAAAATTATATGAAAGTCTTAAATTTAATGTTGCAATTTCAAAAATGATGATATTTATTAATTCTTTATATAAGGAATCATCTTTAACAAAAGAAATGGCAGTGGGATTTTTGCAAGTTTTATCATGTATTTCTCCTCATATTGCAGATGAAATACATTTGTTAATAACTGGAAAAAATAAAACATTATATGGAATGAAATGACCTTCAAAAATAAAAATATTAAATAAAAAAAACAAAGATAGAATTATTGTTTTACAAACAAATGGAAAAGTTAGATATGAGTTAATTAATCCAAAATTATCTTTACAACCTACACAAAACGAATTAAAAGATTTTGCTTTTTTGAATTTGAAATCTTTTTTATCTTCAAAAAAAGAAATCAAAAAAATTATTTTTATTAAAAAAACTATTATTAATGTAGTAATTTAAATATTTTTTATTTATAATTATTTTGAT
>JABSQD010000054.1 GCA_013214765.1 Mycoplasmataceae bacterium
CAATATCTAATGAATCAATCATATTTTTAAAATCTAATATATCTAAAGAATTTAATTCTAATAATTTAGAATTTAAAATTTTAACTTTATTTAATTGAGGAATAATAAAATCTTCCATTGTTTTTTTATTTATTTTAATAATTTCCTTTTTTATATTTTCTTTACCAGCTACAGCTTCAATTCTTCAAATTCCTGATCCTCTTTTTTCTAATTTTGTAATAATTACTTCATCAATATTTGATGTATTAGAAACATGAGTTCCTCCACACATATCTATACAATTATTATTCATAATAACTACTCTAACAATTTTTTCATATTTAGCACCTTCAAGAAATACTGCTCCCATTACTTTAGCTTTTTCAATAGGAATTATTTCAGTTTTTACTAAAGTAGAATCTTTAATTCATTCATTTGTTAAATTTTGAATTTTTTCTAATAAATCATTATCAATTTTTTCTTGAAATGAAAAATCAAATCTTAAGAAATTATATTCTACTTTAGAACCTTGTTGCGAAACTGAAACACCTGTAATTTTTTCAATTGCAGAAAATAATAAATGAGTCGCAGAATGATGTTTATTTAATCCTTCTCTTCTTTTTAAGTCAATAGATAACTTTACCTTATCTCCGATATTAAAATTATGACCAGGAATTAAATGAATAAATGTTTTTTCAGAATTTTTATTTACATATTTAACATTATAATGATTTGCCTTACCAAAATCAGATTCTTGACCACCTGAAGTTGCATAAAAAGGAGTTTTATTAAAAACAACCTTATTTTTGTTAACGAAGATAACTATTGCTTCATTTTCAAATTTTTCATAACCTATGAATTCTGTTTCACCTAGTCCTATAAATATTTCATCTTGAATATTCATAGCATTTTCTAAATTATTACTTTTTGATTTATTCTTAAATTTTTCATCTATTTTTTTTAGTTTATCTCAATCAAGATTAACTTTTTTATTATTCAATGATAAATCTTTAATGAATTCTAAAGGAAGTCCATATGTCTCATGTAATTTATAAGAAGATTCTTCATTTAATGTTCCAGACTCAATTTCATTATTCATTTTCTTAACTACTGAAGATAAGGTTTTGTTAAATTGTTCTTCTTCTGATTTGATAGTTTTAACAATAATGTCTCTTCTTTTAATTAATAAGGGATAAAATTTACCCATTATTTTAATTAAAGGATCTACTAATTCATGTAAAAAATTATAATCAATTCCAAGTTTTGTTCTGTTAATAACAGATTTTCTTAATAGCATTCTAATAATGTAACCCCTTCCTGTTGCTTCTGGTAATGCACCATCTGATATAGCAAATGAAACTGATCTAATATAATCAGCTATTTTTTTAAATCAAGAATTAATATAAAATTGATTTTTATCTTCCTTAATTAATTTAGAAGGTATATATTCATATAAATACTTAAACTTAGATTTTTCTTCTATTTTTAAAATAATTTCTTTAAATAAATCTGTTTCAAAATTAGAAGGTTTATTTTGGATTACAGATGTTATTCTTTCTAATCCGGCTCCAGTATCTATGTTTTGTTGAGGTAATTTTTTATATTTTCCTTTTCCATCATTATTGAATTGTGAAAAAACAATATTTCATATCTCAATGTACCTATCGTTTTCTAAATCTGATCTAATAAGCTCTTTAGCAGTTCTTGAATCATATTCAGATCCTTTATCAAAGAATATTTCTGAGGAAGGTCCGCAAGGACCTTTTCCCATATCTCAAAAATTTGTATTTTTACCCATTTTAAATATTTTGTCTTTTGGGACTCCTATTTCTATTCATTTTTCAATAGCTTCTTTATCTTCGGAAAATACCGTTACATATAATAAATTTTTATCAATTCCAAATCATTTTTTTGAAGTTAATAATTCTCAAGCAAATTCAATCGCTTCAGTTTTAAAATAATCACCAATAGAAAAATTACCTAACATTTCAAAAAATGTATGATGTCTAGTTGTGATTCCCACATTTTCAATGTCCCCTGTTCTAATAGCTTTTTGTGAATTAACTAATCTTGGTGAAGGTGGTTGTTCACTTCCATCAAAATATGATTTTAATGTAGCGACTCCTGAATTGATTCATAATAACGACTTATCATTTATAGGTATCAATGATGCAGAGGGTAATATATAGTGTTTTTTACTTTTAAAAAACTCTAATCATAAAGATCTAATTTCATTGGAAGTTAAGTATTTCATACTATAATAATTATATAATTTATTTGAGTATGAAAAAAATAATAATTGGAATTATAGTGGAATTTAATCCACTACATAATGGTCACAAAAAACTTATAGATGATATTAAAACAAAACATCCAAAAAGCATTATTATCGCAGTTATGAGTGGACAATTTGTTCAACGTGGTGAATTAGCTATTTATAATAAATGGGTAAGAGCAGAAGCAGCTTTAGATAATGGGGTTGATTTAGTAATTGAAATTCCTGTTCACAGTGTATTGAATCATGGAAATATATTCGCTAAAAAATCTATCGAAATTTTAAATACTTTTAAAGTAACTAATATTTATTTTGGATCAGAAGATTTAGATATTAATAAAATTAATTCTATTGTAGATTTTGTGTTGAAAAACGAAGAAAAACTTGAAGAATTAAAAAAAGAATTTCATTCTTTACCCAAAGCATTTGAATCATTACTTGAAAAAAAAATAAAATCTAATGATATGTTAGGAATTTGTTATATTTTAGAAGCCAGAAAATCTAAATTAAAAATTAAATTCAATAGAATAAAAAGAAAATTTAATAATAAATATACTACTTCTTCTGAGATAAGAAAATTGATTAAAGAAAAAAAGAATTCAAATAAATCATTAATTCATAATTATGAATATATGAATTTAGAAAATTATTCAGATATTATAA
>JABSQD010000055.1 GCA_013214765.1 Mycoplasmataceae bacterium
TCCACCGTGATAAACCGTACGTAGTGTGTGATGTTCAATTTGAAATATTATTAGAAAAAGAAAAAGAAAAAATAAGTAATATTATTAATCTTCATAATATAGATGATTTAGAATTAAAAATGACATATTTACTTGATGATGTATCATTCAAAATACATCCACTAAATAGCAAGTTATTTAATTTATCAATTTCTCAAATTCAAAAATTATCTCTTGTCAAATCTATTTTAGAAGGATATGAAATTATTATTTTACAAGATCCAGTAAATGATGTAGATTCGTTAGCTAAAAGTTCTTTGTCTACAGCAATTAAAAAAATATCAAATGATTATAATGTAATGATTATTATTCTTACTAAAGATATTAAAATTGCAGAAACATTTTCTGATCAAATAGTAATAATCAAAGAAGGAATAAACATAGAACAAGGAACACCAAAAGAAATTTTTGAAAATCCTATTCACCCTTTTACTAAGGAAATGATTAAAAATTCGGATAAAATTAAATTTTTGTCTCCTGAAAACACTTTTGTTAATTCTTCAAATAAAAATTTAAAGTATAATTTATTTGCTAATTTAAAATTAAGAAAAATAAAGGATACTCATTGGATATTTTCTACACAAGATGAATATGATAAATGAAATAAGTAAATATGAAATTAATAGATTTTTTTAGTAAACAAAATAAAAATTTTGATAAGAATATATCATTATATGTTTGTGGGCCTACGGTTTATAATAGCCCACATATTGGAAATATGAGGCCAATAATAATTTTTGATATTTTTAATAGAGTAGCTTCACTTTCTAGTAAAGTTACTTTTGTTCATAATATTACTGATGTAGATGATAAAATTATTAATAGATCTATTGAATTGGGCTTAACAGAAAAAGAAGTTTCAGAAAAATATGAAAAAGAATATATGAAATTATTATCTTCATTAAATATTTTAAAACCAACTTATATGCCAAGAGTTACAGAACACATAGACGGAATGATTGATTTTATTTCTGTATTAATCAACAAAGGATTTGCTTATGAAAATAATGGTTCAGTTTATTTTGAAATATCTAAATTATCTTCTTATGGAAAACAATCGGGAATTAATTTAGAAAAATTAATTAAAATTACTAATTCTGAAAATAAAAAAAATCCAAAAGATTTTTCTTTATGGAAAAAGACTAAAATAGGAATTAAATGAAGTTCTCCCTGGGGAGACGGAAGGCCTGGTTGACATACAGAATGTGCATATTTTGTTCAAAAAATATTTGGAAATAATGGAATTGATATTCATGGTGGTGGAATAGATTTAAAATTCCCGCATCACATTAATGAAATTGCACAATATGAATCATATACTAATTCAAAGATGTCTAAAGTTTGATTTTATGTTGGTCATTTAACTATTGATTTAATAAAAATGTCTAAATCTAAAAAAAATTTTATTTCAGCTAAGGATTTTATTAAAGAGCATGGTGGAAATACATTAAGAATGATTATGATTTCGACTAATATTCAAAAACCAATAAATCTTAATGATGATGTAATTACAAATTCTAAAAACATTATTTTTAAAATTAAGAACTCTTTAACAAAGGCGCTAGTTGAATTTTCCACTGAGTCTAAAAGAAATATACTGGTTTCAACACCAACGAATTCTTTTGTGAATTCTTTAAAAAATAATCTTGATTTTGGAAAAGCAATGACAATTTTATTACAACAAATAAAAGAATTAAACTCAGAAACAGAAATAATTAAAAAAGGAAAAATAGTTGAAAAAATAATTGCAAATCTTTCTTTGTTAGGATTTGTATT
The DNA here is from genome assembly GCA_013214765.1 of Mycoplasmataceae bacterium. GTDB lineage: Bacteria > Bacillota_I > Bacilli_A > Mycoplasmatales > Hepatoplasmataceae > Tyloplasma. Next base: position 1,816 of record JABSQD010000055.1, read on the forward strand.
TGAGATTAATTATAATAGTGTTAAAATCAAATTAAAAAAAGCAAAAGAATCTAATAATTTTAAGTTATTAGATGAACTAAAAAAGGAAATAATCAAATAATGTTTATATATGGTAAAAATCCAGTCAAGGATTTATTTATGAAAAATACTTCTTTAATTAAAAGAATTTGAATTGAAAAGAAAAGACATCAATCATTTTATAATGATTTAACTAACTCGAATATTAAAATATATTATTTTAATGAATTTAAACTAAAATGAGGAGAGTTTAAGGGTCATGAAAATTTCCAAGGAATTATTGCAGAAATTGAAGAGCCTAAAATTTATGGTCTTTTAGAATTGATTAGAAAAAATAAAGATAATAATAAAACATTATTTTTAATTTTAGATCAAATTGAAGATCCGCAAAATTTCGGAGCAATTCTTAGAAATGCGGCAGCATTTAATGTTGATGGTGTAATTTATCCGTCCAGAAGTGCTGTTGGTCTTAATTCAACTGTAATGAAAACTTCATCAGGAAACTGAATGAATGTTGATTTATGTGAAACTTCATCTTTGAATCAAGTTATTGATACTTTGAAAAAAGAAGGATATTGAATTATCTCAACAACATCTGATTCTACCTCATCTTTAGATTCGATTAAAGAATTGAATCAGCCTAAAGTAATTATTCTAGGTAATGAAGGTAAGGGAGTCAGAAAGTCTTTACAAAACAAGTCAGATTTTAAAATTTCTATTGAAATAAACAAAAAAGTAGAATCTTTAAATGTTTCATCTGCTTTAGCAATAATTCTTCACTATATTAAATAGAATATAAGATGAACAAAAATAATTTACAAAGAGAACTAATTAAAAAAATACAAAATTCTAATGATGAAAGAAGTTACAGGGAACTATTTAAACAATATGAACCATTAATAATTTCTATGGCATTCAAAATAAAAAGAACTTATAAAAATAAGAAGATAGGAATTATCATTTCTGGAGGGAATGTAGATTTAAGTACGTTACCATTTAGTTAATAAAACAGGAAATAACGATTGCTAA
>JABSQD010000056.1 GCA_013214765.1 Mycoplasmataceae bacterium
AGTATTGGAGTTATTAGAGGCGAAGAACTGGGTGAAGATTTAAAAGCTACTTTATCTTCAAATCCTACCTTGAGTACAGCGTATTCTTATGGAATGAAATTTGTTTTCATATCAAGAGAAGACTATCGAAAGAAATCTGAATCTGAGATGATTTCTAAATTAAATTTAGAAACCTCAGAATTAAATTTAGAAGAATTATAAATTAATAATATTAACATGTCTTTTTAAACAGAAGTATAAAATAAAAGACATATACAAATATTCAAAAGTGTATATACACTTTTAAATAAAAAAGAGTATCATTTTAATATATTGATAGGAAAAAATAAATGAAATTAAAAATTAGAAAACAAAAACTTCCATTAGATTTTGTATTAGTGGGATCAGCATTACTTATTATTGCTTTTCCAATTAGTTCAATAGTAAATAATAAACATATAATAAATAATGAAGTTTTAGAATCGAAAAATATTAGAAGAGATTCTTTAGTGAATCCACTTGCTTCTTCAGCAACAGTAACAACTACAGCAGTTGATTGAGGTAAATTTAATATTGATGATAAATCTTTCCCTGTCTGAAGTGCAAATGTAGTAGTAACTGAACCAGTATCTAACCTTGCTGTTATGGTTATTTTTGATTCTACTACAACAGGACTTCCAAATGGAGGAATTGGTGAACCTGAACCAGGACAAACTGCTGAACAATTTTGAGAAGATTTATATTTTTATAGATTTATAGATTTTCCACAAAGTGATAGTATTACTTTACCTGCTGATGATGGCGGTTGAAATTCATTTTCAAATCCAAGTACTGGAGAACCGAATTTTGATTGAGATAAAGAAAACCAAAACACAGAGTTAGGGTTCTTAACTTTTGATAATGAAGCATCATCATCTCCAATGAGTTGATATTTATCAAGACTATCAGAATCTTCTCATAAATCTCTTATAGATTTCAAATTGGAAGGTGGTGAAAAATCTTTTATTTATAATTATATAGAACCAGTTATTGATAATTTTAGAATTTTCGAAATCGAAAAAGAAAAAATTATATTAAAATATGATATTCAAATAAATGGTGGACCTAGTAATGTATCTATAACAGCCAATGGTCTTGAAGTATATAATAAAAATATAGTAAATTCTGGAGCTGACAAAACATTTGTTTTAAACAATCCAGAAGAAGGTATTGAATATACTTTTGAAATATTTTTAAATGGAGCAATTAAAGGTACTGTTTCTGATTTTAGTTTATTTGACAAAGCACAAGTTATAGGTTGGACAACATATAGTAAAAATAATTTTACTACAGATGCTGGAATAACAGAAAATGGTTTAGCAGGAGCACAGTTAACATTATTAAATCCAAGTAATGTTGAAATAAAAAGTGTTAATTTTGAATTGAAAAATATTGATGAAACATCAATAGCAATAAAAGCAGGAACAATTTCTGCTTCGGATATAAACACATATGTTGTAAATTTTAGTGAAAATCCACTAGTAGGAGAAGAATATTTAATTTCATATACAATAGAATTTAATGAAGATGAAAGTTCAGGACCTCACCAACTTTCATTAAGTGACGAAATGTCAGTTATTATTTCTAATGAAAAAATTTCAGGACCTATAATTAATTTTAATTCTATTGAAGTTATAAATCATCCAGATGCTACAGATTCTTGAAATAATGGAAATGCTAATGCAAATTATTCTATAAATAATAATCCTGCAAAAGCATCAATTAAGACTATGACATATAAATTATATAAAGAGAATTCAACACCACAAAATGACGAAATTATTTCTTCAGGAGATTTAGTTGAAGGAAATAATAAAAATTTAAGTTTTATTGATTTAACTTCAGGTAATTATTATGTGGAATGAGAAGTTAAGTGAAAAGTTTTAGATCCAGATGGAAGTGAAGTTGGTAATGAACAAACAACCAATGGCAAAACTGCAATAACAAGCTTTATAGAAAAAGATCAACAAACTCCTACAATTGGTACTGTGAATTTAACTTCTACTGATTGACTTTATGAAACTAACAATGCTACTGTTAATGGTCAAATAGTTTTAAATAATTCTTCTGAAGTATTTGGAAAAAAAGCAAAGATAACAGCAATTAAAGATTCTATTGAAATAAATTCAATAGAAAGTGCAATTGGTGCTAATGGAGTAATTGAAATTACAGATCTTAAATTAGATTCAGAAGGCGACTATACATTTAAAATAGAAGTTTTAGATCATCGAATAAATAGTAGTTCTCCTGTTAATTATGAAGTTGGAACAACTGATGTCTTAACTATTAATAAATATCAATTTTTAGTACCAACAATAGAAGCTAATGCTGTTCAAATACAAAATAAATTGCATATAACATTTCACTCTCTTGACGGAACACAAGATAAACCTTGATTAGATATGGATGAAGTAGAAATAGAATTAAAAATTAACTATAAAGACGGAACAAGTCAAAATGTAAAAGATTTAATTGCTGTTCCTGAGGATTGAATTGATTTATTTCCGCAAGCAACATTTACTTATGATTTAGATAAAATAGAAAATATAGAATCAATAGATATTAATGGAAAATTCAAAAATCATTTTATGGATGAATTCGTAGAGATAAAAATACATCAAAATATTCATTCAAAAATTCCTATTAATTTATCAGCAGATAATAGTATTATTTTAGAACCATGAATGATTGCAATAATAGTTCTTGGATCAGTATTTCTATTATTAATTCCATTATTAATGTTTAGTATTTGAAATCAAAAAAATAAAAAATTAGGTGAATAAATTAACCTTAAATTTATAAAT
>JABSQD010000057.1 GCA_013214765.1 Mycoplasmataceae bacterium
TTATGGATTTAATACTACAGCTACATATATAGGTAATACATCTAATTCATTAATTGGTGCTAAATATAAAGAAAAAGAAGAATTAGTCCCCTCTTTTATAGATAAATCATTATATTAAAAAATAAATAATATTTATAAAAAATTTAACATTATTATTAATTCAATATTATACATATTAATAATGTTTATTATTTTTTTTAACTTACTATATTACACAAAAAATCAAATGTTATAATTAATTATATGAAAAAATATAAAGCATTAAGTTTATTTTCAGGAGCTGGCGGAGATACTTTAGGCATGAACAAAGCAGGAATAAAGGTTACTCATTTTGTAGAATTTGATTCTTCAGCAATTAAAACACATTTTAAAAATTTTAAAAATTCCAAACAAATTTTATCTTTAAATAATTCAACATCAATTATAGATATTGAAGATTCTGTTTTTGAAAAATTAAAAGGAAAAATTGATATAATATTTGCTGGATTTCCGTGCCAAGGATTTTCTTCGGCAGGAAAAAAAATACAAAATGATGATCGAAATAAATTATTTTATGAATTTGTTAGAGTTGTAAAAATAATACAACCTAGATGAATAATAGGAGAAAATGTTAAAGGTCTATTAGAAAAACGAAAAAATTGAACAATAAATTTTGCTGATTTAATTAATAAAGAGTTTGAAAATATAGGATATAAAATGCATAAACCAGAACTTATTGATGTAAGTGATTATGGAATTCCGCAATTAAGAAAGAGAGTTTTTTTTGTAGGAAACAATGTTAATATCGACTATGTTTTTCCAAAAACCCAAGCAAAAAAAAGAGGTATAAGAAATATTATCATTCCTTCTCTTCAAAATGCTATAAAAATAAATATAAATAACTATCCTTATTTATCTGAAGCTAATAAAAATAATGAATTGAATTGAATTGAAATCCCAAACAACGAAATAATTTCTGGTTCTCCTCATCCATGATTAAAAGAAAAAATTAAAGACAGAGAAATATCATGAGATGTTAGGAAATCACCAACACATGTTCAATTACTAAATTTAGATAAACCTTCAAAAACTATTCATGGTGGATATGTATTTCAACCAAGATTATTTGTTTTAGCAAAAAAAAATAAAAATTTTTATATTAGAGAACTAAATGTATACGAACTGAAACAACTTCAATCATTTCCAAAAAACTTTGATTTTAATGAAGTTTCTAAAACCCAAGCAATCAAACAAATTGGAAATGCTGTTCCATGCGAAATAGTTAAAAAAATTATTAATGAAATAAAAAAACAAGATATTTTCTTTGTGAAATAATCTTGTTTTTTTTAAAATTTAGCTTTTAAAAATATTTCTTCTATTTCTTTATCAGTAACTTTTGCATGTGCATATTCTGTTTTGATGCTATAAGTCATTCTAGGGGTAGAATTTACACCAACTTTTAATCATTCATTTTTTTTATCTCCCCTTCATAAGGATATTTGTTTCTTGTCTTCTTTATATTTATTTTTTATATCAAATCCACTTTTCTCAAATTCTTGATTTGCCATTGCAACACTAGTTGAAATAAATACTTCTTTTTCTTTTCTATCAAACATTATGTATAAAAAAGGATGTAAAGGGTTTGGGAAACTATCATTACATTGGTATATTCTTCCTTTTCCTGACTTAATTTCGATAAAAACTAATAAAGAAAGATTTTTTGTTTCTTTTGCTCATTTATATATTAAATTCAATGGAGATGTTTTATTTTTTATTTTTTGAAAATATTTATTTTTAATATCATTAGGTAATATTTTTTCAAAAACCTCTTTAGAAATTAATATAAAATCTGGATATTGTTGAGATGATGCTTTTATTAATGTAGATTCTATGAAAAAATCAATAGTTATTTTTTCAATACCGGTAAAACCTTTCACCGGACTATAACTTATTTTATTATTTTCAATAACTGCGCTGCCTTGCCCTGAAGAGCTTACAGACTTTATTGTTAATGATTCATTATCAACATCAGTATCGTTAACTAAAACATCCAGCGAATTATTTGTTGAATCTTCTATAACACTTGCTAAATCATCAATACTAACCGGAGCGTCATTAATCGCGGAAACCGTTACCTTTATAGTAAATTCATCACTAGTTAATTGGCCTTTCGTCGCGGTTAGCTTTAGTAACAATTCACCGGTAAAATTAAGTGTGGGTGTCAGAGTTAGATTTTCAGCTTGGTAATTTTCTCCCGCTAAAAGTGTAATACTATCTACATTTTGGTTTTGACTAAAAGTTAGTTTGTTTTTATTTAACGTAAACCCTTCATCTTCATGCATGACTAACTCATATTGGCTAACGAAAACCGGCTTTGTAGTAACACTAGTACCCGCGCTATTAATTATTATATCGCCGGTATTAATAGCAAAGAAAATGTTGTTATGACACGCAACTTTAACTCTTGCTGTTTCTGTATTTAAGTTTGTTAAATTAACAATTTGAACTCCATCGTTAGGTGTTTCACTGACTAATATTTGGTTAAAGTTATCGCCTGAATCAGTAGACAGTGAAATATTCACTGACGAACAAGACACAGGTTGTTTGTCGGTATCAGCAATATGCCAAGTAACGGTTTGCTGCTCACCTTGCCATGAAACCCCTGCTCTTGGCTCGGTAACTGAAATTCCTTGCTCGGTCCCTATAACGGACAC
>JABSQD010000058.1 GCA_013214765.1 Mycoplasmataceae bacterium
CGCTTCATTGAATTTTTCAATTGCTTCATTAGATTTTCCCGAATCATTTAAAGTGTTTCCTAAATCAATTAAAGCGATTCCTCAATTGGAATATGCATTAGAATATTTTGGGTTTATTTCAGTTACTTTTTTAAATTTTTCAATTGCTTCATCGAAGTTCTCTAATTTATCTAAAGAAAATCCCCAATTAAAATATGCATTAGAATATTTTGGGTTTATTTCAGTTACTTTTTTAAATTTTTCAATTGCTTCTTCATTTCTTTTTTTATCTAATAATGAATTTCCTTTAATAAAAATAATATTTTCATCGTTTATAAAAAAATCTTTATATATTCCTTCAAGATCAGGAAAAATAGATTCATTATCTATCGCTTTTGATTTTAAAAAAGAAGTAATTTCTTTTTTTAAAGTATAACTAATTTTTATTTTTTTAATTTTTTCTTCTGTAATTAAATTATCTTTATTATCAAAAATGAATAAAGATTTTTGACTCACCCCTCTAATTATATTTTTTGGACAATAAAATACACCACTAATATTTTTAATAATTCTTTTATCCTTATTTTCTCCTTTATTATATAAAGAATATTTAATATCTTTATCTATTTTCTTTAAAAAAATATTAACATATCCAGAATTAAAATAAGAAAAATTTTCATTATGAAATGAAAAAAATAAAGCATGCAAAATATCTTTGGTAAAGTCTATTAAGGTTGTTGGATTTCCAAAATGTTGCATTTCAGCTAAAATATTTAATTCACTTTTTTCTTCTGGAATTCTATCTTCTATATATTTAATCATTCCATTTGTAGCCATATTTAAAACAACACTATTATTTTGTTCATTATTATCTTTAAATTTTCTTCTCAAAGATGAATCTAAATTTCATTCATTAAATTTATCTATCTTTCCTTCTACATTCAAATTAGAATTTGATTGTCCTCTAAATATAAATTTATTTTCTACTTTATTTAAAAGATCAAGAAAAATATAAAAATGCTTCATTTCCTTGATTTCATAATCAAAAAAATCATCTATTTTTTCAAACTTTTTTTCTTTACTCATTTTTCTTTTTCTTAATAATAAAGAATATTACTACACCAGAAATAATTATTAATCCAATCGTTCCTACAGTAACTAATGATATCATCAATATACTTGATTCAGTATTTCCATGTATTAGATTTGGAGGAACATAAAGTTCTAGACCAGGTTTGAACTTAGTATAAATTTGACCTTGAGAAGTAGTTGCGCTTTCTAAAACAGCAATCTCAGTTTTGATTGATTGATAAGAACTCATTTCTCTATTTTGTTTTGAATTATTATTAATAAGTACTCATTTATTTTCAACTAACTCATAATGCTTAATTTGATAATCGCTTTTTTTAATTGATTCAATTTCATAATAACCTTGATTAATATCATGTTCAATTTCATCAAATCCATATTTAAATATAAATTCTAAATTTAATAATCGATATATTCCCTCATCAAATTTATTTTTAAATTCAATAAATTTTGATTCTAAATTAAAATTTTTAATAAATTCATTATGTATAAACATAAGCTTCCCAAACAGAACATCAATTGATGCTTTTAAATAAGGTAAAATTGATCTATTTATTTTATAAATATCATATTCTCAACTTTTAGTAACAGAATTATATTTAGCTTCTTTACTAATGGGTTGATCTACAAATTTATATTTATAATTTCCTCCAGATAAATCTTTAATTATTACTTCATTAAACACCTTATATTCAATCATTTCAAAATTTAAAAGACCATCCTTGTTTTCTGTGATTGTTGTTGTTCCACTCAAACCTTCTTTTGTTTCAACTGTTCAACTTAATTCGATGTCATCATTAGTTATAACTCTTCCTAATGCAATATCATATTCTTGAACTTCATTACTATTCCAAACTATTCAATCTTCTAAATAATAAGAAATATCTAATAATGTTCATTTAGAATCTAATCCATCAAATTTTTCTGTATTTTCAAAACCATTTATAAAGTCAAGATATTCTACAACATATTTCGCTTTAGAATATCCATTATTGTCAATTAAATAACGATTATATTTATCTGTATATTCTACAAACGATTTAATTCCTTTACCAATATATGATTCAACATATTCCCAATCAGAAATATCATTTGGTTTTTCATAAACTATTTCATCATTTTTACTATGAACTCAAAATTCCGGATTACTATAATCTCCAAAGAAGTCATATGGTAATGTATTAAAAAATTTATTTTCTGGAGGAAGTTCAACTCTCTTATTAATTTCTTGTGTATTTAAATTAGTATTAAAAATACCTATTACTGGCATAATAGCTAACCCTACTAATAAAGATGAAGTAATCAATATTTTTTTATTCATGATTTAAAATCCAAAATCCACACATAAAATTAATGCTGCCATTGAAAAAATCAATATCATTGAAAATAAAAATATAACTATTAATTTAACTATTTTTTTAAAATTCATATTTATCTAAAAATTCATTCCAATAATAAAATTATACTCTAATCATAATAGGTATATATCTATTTAAATATAAATGTATATACAGTTATATTTAAAACTTTTAAATTTCTTATT
>JABSQD010000059.1 GCA_013214765.1 Mycoplasmataceae bacterium
ATGAATATTTGTGACTTATCAAGGATATATTAAAAAAATATCACAAAAATCTAAGAACACATCTAATGAAAATACTTTTGGAAAAAGAGAAGATGATATCATTATTTCTCTTACTCAATCTTCGAATTTAAAAAATTTAGTATTATTTTCATCTCAAGGAAGATATTTTTCAATTCCTATTTATAAATTATCAGATTATAAATATAGAGATATCGGAGAACATATTTCTAAATTTACATCACTAGATGCTTTAGATAGAATTGTTGGAATTGCAATTGTTGAAAATTTTGATAAAGATGGAGAAATAATATTTTCAACAGAAAAAGGCATGGTTAAACGTTCAATAATTAAAGACATGAATATTACTCAAACAAAAAAAGGAAATAAATTTATGAATATTAAAGATGGAGATAGTGTTGTCTCTGTATCTCTTTTAATTAATGATGATTCATTCGTTACTACAGTAACTGAAAAAGGATATGCAGTTAAATATATAGCTGGCAACATATCAACAACTGGTTTATCTTCTTCAGGAGTTAGAAATATTAATATTACCGATGGAGATAAAGTTGTTTCTACAATGGTTAATTTTATTAAAGATGTCGATAACGGAGAGTCGCAATTAATATTTGTAACACATAATGGTAAGGCTAAAAGATTAAGAACCAAAGATATTAAATTATCTTCTAGAGGTTCTAAAGGAACTCTTATTGCTACAAAAACCAAGTCTACTCCCTATAAAGTTATTAATGTATTTAATGTAGAAATAACAGATAATATTCATATATTAACTGATAGTAATGAAGATATTAATTTAAAACCTAAAGGTGATTTACTAATAACAGATCCTTCTTCAGGTCTTACAAAACTAACTAATTCAGGAATTAAATTTTCATTTAATAATCTTAGTTTAAATATAGATAATTTGAAAATAATTAATAAAAGTAAAGAACAAGAAGAAAATAAATCTATTCAATTAGATTTAGAAACAATTTTAGATGAATTTTAATTGATATATTATTCAGAAAAAGATAATCACTTGTATATTGAATGATTTTCTTATATAATTAATATATTATATATTAAGAATCGGAGAAACTATGAGAGCTAAATTTGTATACAGATGTAATGAATGTAAACATGAAAACTATATTGGTGATAGAAACAAAACTAAAAATCCTGATAAAATGGAAGTTCAAAAGTATTGTTCAAATTGTAATGCAAAAACTTTACACAAAGAAAAATCTAAATAAAATTATTTAGATTTATTTTTATTATGCCGCAAAAATATAAACATAAATCAACAGAACAAATACAGGAAAATTCAAGTTCGTTTTTACTTGGTTTTTTTGTTAATTATTTAAGACCTTCTGCATATGTTACATCAATACAAGAAATTGATTTAGATTTATTAAAAAAACAAGGTATTAAATTAATAATTTGTGATTTAGATAATACTTTAGTTCCGCATTTTACTAAATTCCCAACAAAGAAAGCAAAAGATTTTGTTGACAAAGTTAAAGAAAAAGAATTTAATTTTATTTTAGTATCTAACAATACAAGTAAAAGAGTATCATTTTTTGCAGAAAAATTAAATTTAAAAAATTACATATCTAATGCTAAAAAACCATTTCCAAAAGAAATTAAAAAAACAATAGAAAAAATAGGAGTCAAACCACAAGAAACAGTTATTATTGGAGATATGTTAATTACAGATATATTAGTTGCTAATTTTATTCATACTGAGTCAATTCTAGTCCAGCCTCTTATTGATCCAGAAAAAACTATGAATAAAATTTTGCTTTTTGTTGAAAAATTTATTTTCAAAAAATTAACTAAAGATAATTTAATTGTCAAATCTGAAATTATTAAAAAAACAATTTATAATGAGGATTATGAAATACTATAATAAATGTAAAGGTTGTGGATTAGTATTGCAAACTACTAAAGAAAACAACCCAGGATTTGTTCCTAATAATAAATCACCAATTTGCAGAGCGTGTTTTAGATCTAAAAATTATGGTGAATTTGATAATAATTTATCTACTTTTTATAAAATAGATGAGATTAAAGAAATATCAAAAGATAATGTTTTGATGGTTGTTGATATATTAAATCCATATGAAACTTTTATAAAAGATATTAATAAATATGTTCAAAAAAAATATTTAACAATATTAGTAAATAAAGTTGATATTTTACCTAAATCAATTAGTGATGAATCAATTATAGAATGGATAGATAAAATTTCTAAGGATAAAGGAATAGAGTTTTCTAATTTAGCACTTATATCCGCTTCAAAAAAAACAAATATTGATTCTGTGTCTTCATTTATACTAAATAGTGATAGAAATACTTCTATTATTGGATATTCTAATGTTGGTAAATCTTCGATTATTATTTCTCTGTTTGAGTCTTTAGGATTAAAAATTAATAATTTAATTACTAATTCTATCGGAACC
>JABSQD010000006.1 GCA_013214765.1 Mycoplasmataceae bacterium
TAATAATATTGTACTCTAAAATTTTTTTATTATCTAATAATTTAAATGATTCAGTTTTTGAAATTATTTCAACATTAGTCCAATTAATTTTTTTCTCTGAATTTGTATTAAATAAAACTAATTCATTTTTACCATAAGCAGTTTCCGATATCTTTCTTATTAATATATCAATATATGATTCAGTTAATTCTATTGATTTTTTGAATCTATTTAATATATGTTCATTTGTAATATCTGAATTACATCCTCCAGCAGAATCATGAGCAGAATTAAGTAATAATAATTTTCAAGCATTATCAATTAATTTTTTATGAATATCAATTCCTACTGATACACCAATAGCAACTAAAGGTTCTAGTGTTTGAGTTAATAATCTTTCTAAAGAATCATTTAAAAATTTATGATCATATCTATTGGAATATATTGATCTGTGTATTTTAGATGATTGAGAATCTAATAATTCACCTTCAATAGTCCCAATTTTCGAATCCACAATTTTATCAAAATAATTTTCATATTTTGATAATACAAATTCATACTCATCCATTATTTTATTCAATTCTTTAATTCTATTTTTTACATTTAAATCAACATATCTTTGATCTCCAGAAAGAGATATGACATTTTCGTTATCTACATGAGAATTTAAAGAAATTGAATTTATTAATTTTTTTATATTTTTATTATTTTCATAAAATAAAGAACCACCAGCATAATAACCTTCTGGAATATTTAATGCTTTCACTTGAGAGGAATCATTTGATTTTCAAAAAAATTCTTTTTGTTTACTTTTTCCATCAGATAAACCTCTTCAAAAAACCATTTTGTAAATATTGAATCCATTATAAATTTTAGGCATATTAATTGCTTGACCAAAAGCATCAGGAACATATCCCATTTTTCATGCCCCTCCAATATTTTTAGCAATTTTATGACCTTCCAATAAATTTCTTACAATAGATTCAGAAGAAATAATCATTTGATCTGTTTGTGTATATCAAGGTCCAATAGATAGTTTTCCTTCCAAATTTAATTTTTTTATTATCTTGGCATCCTCTGGATAAGATTTTAAATATTTTTCAATAATACCCATTTGTCCATCAATTATAAAATAATCAATTAAATTTTTTTTAAAAGAATCAAGAAGTTCTTTCATAAAAAATTCGAATAATACTGTCGACTCATCATTTGTAAAATATCATTCATAATCTCAATGCGTATTTTGTACTATGTGAATTTTTCTTTTACTTTTATATTCCATATTATAAATTAATTACTACAATTATATATCATTATATTTTATAAATTTAAAAAAATAAGAACACTCTAAACCATTAGTGTGTTCTCTTATGGGTCTCATGTGGAACAAAACCCAAGGACAGTATCCTCGATTAATATTATACATTTTTTTATTCTTATATTAAACTATAATTAACTTATGAAAAGTAATAATAATATATTTCTTACTGGACAAGCAGGAACGGGTAAATCTACAACAATAAAAAACTATCTTAAATGAGCAGAGGAAAATAATTTATTAGTTGTATTAACAGCATCCACTGGTGTGGCTGCTTTAAATATTGGCGGAGTTACTATTCATTCTTTTTTAGGTTCTAAATTATCAAATACTATTGATGAATATAAAAAAATTAAAATAAGTCCTTCACACAAAAAAAAATTAAAAGATATTATTAATGAAATGAAGGTTTTAGTAATTGATGAAATTTCAATGCTTCCCTCATCATATATAGATATGATTGATTATATACTTAAAAAGTATACTAATGAACCTGATTTACCTTTTGGTGGTAAAAAAGTTATACTTACAGGAGACTTTTTACAACTTCCTCCGATTGGAAGAACAACAAGAAAATTTGCTTTTGAATCTAAAGCATGAAAAGAAGCTGAAATTATAGCATATAATTTGACTAAAATTCATAGACAAAAAGATGAAACATTTACTTACCATTTATCCAAAATAAGAATGGGAGAAAACGAATGAGAAACTATTAAATACTTTGATAATATTAACTATGATATTATTGAAAATGATAATTCAGTTAAGTTATTTTCTAGAAATATTAATGTTGATGATTATAATACAAACAAACTAGAGTTGATTGATGGTGAATCTTTTTTCTATGAAGCAATATTAACTGGTTCATCATCAGAAAAAAGTAATATAACTAAAAGAGTTTTAGCTAATGAAACATTAGAACTTAAAGTTGGTGCTAAAGTAATGGCACTTAAAAATGATTTAGATTTAAGTTATGTAAATGGTTCTACAGGAATGGTTGTTGAATTAACTAATAAATCAGTTAAAGTAAAATTTGATAATGGATATATAGCCACACTTACAAAAGATAAATGAGAATCTTTAGATGTCAATGGAAATATATTAGCAATTTTTGAACAAATACCTCTTAAATTAGCTTATGCAATTACAATTCATAAATCACAAGGAATGACTATTGATAACTTAACAATAGATTGCGAAGGAATTTTTGAAGAAGGGCAATTTTATGTTGCTATTTCAAGAGCAAAGACTAAAGAAGGACTTAAACTTATTGGTTTCGAACCTAGACATATAATAGCAAATAAAAAAGCAGTATATTTTTATAAAAAATTTAATAATTAAAAACAAATGTTACTTTATGAATTCATTTTGAATTATTTCCTCATCTCTATCTGATTCCAATTAATCAATTATTTTTTTATCTACTTTTCTAATTTTTTGTTCTAAATTTAAATTAGAATCAAATCCTTTAATTTTATATGAATTAATATAATTTAGAATTTTTTTAGTTATTAAAGTAATTACTTCTCTAAGTTTATCTTCTATATAAATTAAAAGATAAAAATTTTTAAATGTTTTTGGCATAATTATTTTCTTTTATATTTTTTAACAATAAATCCATTATGTTTTTCTTCAAATTCAACAAAAAAATCTTTTGTATTTCATTTTGGAAAATATTTGTCTCCTTCATATTCCGATTGAATATGAGAAATAATCATTTCATCGACAAATGGCAAAAACAATTTATAAATTGTTGCACCACCAGCAATAATAATATTTTTATCATTATTATTTTTATATGTATTAATAATATTATTAATATCATATTCTATAGTTACATCTTTATGATTATATTTAAATGATTTATCCAAAGTTAAAATAATTGTTTTCCTATTTGGTAAAGGTTTTCCGATTCCTGTAAAAGTTATATCGCCAAATAATATTGTTTGATTTTCAGTTTCTTTTTTAAAATGCTTTAAATCTTCTTTTATTTCCCAAACAAGTTTATCACCTTTTCCAATTAATCGATTTTTATCATATGCTACTATTAATTTAATCATTTTATATTGCCACCTTTCCTTTTATAAAAGCATGAGGATTATAATCAACAAGTTCAAAATCTTCAAATTCATAATCTCAAATATTTTCTTTTTTATTTTTAATAATTAATTTAGGTAATTTTTTTACATCTCTATTTAACTGTAAATTAACTTGATTAATATGATTTAAATATATATGGGTATCCCCTGTTGTATGTATAAATTCTCCATTTTCCAAATCTAAATGATGAGCAATTAGCATATTTAAAATTGAATATGATGCAATATTAAAAGGAACGCCTAAAAACACATCAGCTGATCTTTGATATAGTTGACAAGATAATTTTCCATCAATAACATAAAATTGAAATAATGAATGACATGGAGGTAATAACATATCATCAATTTCTTTTGGATTTCATGCTGATATAATATGCCTTCTTGAATTTGGATTATTTTTTATTTGATTAACAACTTTTTTAATTTGATCCACTCCTAAAAAATCTCTTCATTGTTTTCCGTAAACTGGTCCTAAATTTCCGTGTTTATTAGAAAATTTTTGACTTCGTTTAATTAATTCTATAAATTCTTCTAAAGTTTCTCCATTAAATTCTTTACTTTTTTTAAATTTAACATATGGTCATTCATTTCAAATATTAACATTGTTATCTACTAAATATTTAATATTAGTATCTCCTTTTAAAAATCACAATAATTCATATAAAATAGCATTAAAATTTACTTTTTTAGTTGTCAAAAGAGGGAATCCATTTTTTAAAGAATACCTTGTTTGTGTTGCAAATAATGAAATTGTTCCTGTTCCTGTTCTATCATCTTTTTTTATTCCATTATTTAATATATTTTTTACTAAATCTAAATATTGTTTCATTTTTTTATTTTTTCTCACATAAAAATGGATGATGTTTTTCACAAACTGTTAGATACTCTATATTAGCATTTAATTTATCTGAAATAATTGTAGGAGATTTTTTCGAATCTGGTTTTCCATTAATGAATCTTGCTGTTCATGATGAACCTTCTCCACAAATAGAACACTTAGCTTTAAGTTTAATTCCTTTATCAGCTATTTTTATCAATTTCTTTGTTATTGGAAAATATTCTGCTCTATAATCTGTATCAAGTCCTGAACAAACTACATCTATCCCTATATTCATAAGCTCTATAATTACATCAACCAAAGTTTCATCAAAAAAATTTATTTCATCTATATAAACTTTTTCAACTCATTCTTCAATATATTTCATTATTTCTGAAGACTTATTAATTCCAATTGACTCAAATTCCAAACCCTCTCTTGTATAAATTTTTTTAGATCTAATATCAGCTATTGGTTTAAAAACTAATTTTGGTATATCTATATTTGATAAAATATCTTTAATCAATAATGCAGATTTTCCCGAAAACATAGGTCCATAATATAATTCTAATTTTGCTCTCTTCATATAATAATGATACACTTAATTTTTGTATTAAATATGAATAAAAATAAGATTTTATATTTATTATCAAACTTATAAAGTACATAAAATTATTAGTAGTAAATTAGTAATTTTTAATTACTAAAAACTTGACAAAAATAAAAACAACCTAATTATAGGTTGTTTTTATTTATATAAATGGTGGGACTGAGTGGACTCGAACCACCGACCTCACCGTTATCAGCGGTGTGCTCTAACCAGCTGAGCTACAGTCCCATAATATATAAATCAAAATTATATAAATAATTTTGATAATTAACGCTTTGAAAATTGAGGTGATCTTCTCGCTGATCTTAATCCTGGTTTTTTTCTTTCTTTAACTCTTGCATCTCTAGTTACTAATCCAGCTTTTTTAAGTATTGGTTTATAATCTGCTGATGCAACAATTAAAGCTCTTACAATTCCATGTCTTAAAGCTCCAGCTTGTCCTGTGAAACCTCCACCATTAATATTAGCCCTAACATCAAATTGTCCTTTTGTTTTAGTGATAACAAATCCTTGTGTTGCGTCTTGAATTAATGTAGCATATGGAAAATATTCACTAATTTCTTTTCCATTAATAATCATTTTTCCTGTTCCTGGAGTTAATGTAACTCTAGCAACTGATGTTTTTCTTCTTCCTAATCCTTGATACATACTTCTACTCCTTATCTTTTAACATTAATATTAGCTTTTGTTCCTATAATTTCAAAAGGAATTGGATTTTGTGCTCCGTGTTTATGTTCTGACCCTTCATAAATAAATAATTTTTTAACTTGTCTTCTTCCAAGTTTATTATGGGGAATCATTCCTCATATTGATCTATAAACCATTTCTACTGGATAATCTTTTTTCATTGTTTTAGCAGACCTTACTCTCATTCCACCAATATATCCTGAATGATTATAATATTTTTTACCTTTATTTTGATTTAATTTATTACCTGTCAAAATAATTTTTTCTGCATTAATTACAACAACAAAATCTCCATTATCTTCTTGTGGAGTATATGTTGGTTTATGTTTTCCTGTTATTAATTTTGCAATTTCAGTAGACATTCTTCCTAACACTAAATCTGTAGCATCAACTACATGTCATTTTTTTTGAATATCTTTTCCATTGGCCATTTTAGTTTGTCTCATAATTTAAAATTACCCCTTATTTTAATTTTTGTTTGTAAATTATATTTAATCAAATTTACAATCTATATTGTGGGATTACATATATTTTACCATATATTTAATTACAAAATACGGTTAAATTAATAGTATACCTCAACTAAATACAATCCTGCTCCATAAGCTTTATAATGAGATTTCCCTTTTTCAGGATGATTTATCAAATCCTGAAACTCTTCATCAGATATAGCACCTCTATTATGAGCTAATAATGATCCAATTATATTCCTAACCATGAATCTCATAAATCCTTTTCCTATTATTTCAAATATAAGAATGTCTCCTTCGAGTTTAAAACTTATTGAATTTATAGTTCTAATATATGTTTGATATATTTCTGAACCAGTAA
The DNA here is from genome assembly GCA_013214765.1 of Mycoplasmataceae bacterium. Taxonomy (GTDB): domain Bacteria; phylum Bacillota_I; class Bacilli_A; order Mycoplasmatales; family Hepatoplasmataceae; genus Tyloplasma. The sequence goes on from JABSQD010000006.1 coordinate 6,342, forward strand.
AAGAAGAGAAATTTTTTTTACCAATTAATATTTTTGAATATTCTTTAATTTTTTTTAAATCAAAAGGTCAATTATGATTACCATAATAATTTTTATCTCCTTCTCCTTTTAGATTAACTAAATATCTATATTTTTTTTCCTTAGCATGATATCTAACTTGAAAATCATTGTCCACTATTTCAATTTTATTAATCCTAATATCTTTAGGTAAAATGCCATTCATTTTATCCTTTACTTCTTTCATAGGCATTGAATAATTACCCCTTAATAAAACTGGCAAAGATAATGCATGAACATATCTATCTGTTCTACTTGAAGAAGATATTTGTAAAATTTTTCCAAAAACTTCTTTAGTTGCTTTTTCTAAAGTTCCTGAAACAGTAGGAACTAGAGGTTGTTTTGCTCACCCATAATAATTCTTACCATCATAAGATATTCATAAAAGATATCGCATTAAAAGATTGCTCCTGGAATAATTCCTTGAGTCATTAAAATAATCACTACCAAAAGAGATATTGTGGTAAATAAAGTTATTCACTCTAAAATAAAAAATTTATTTTTTCTAAATTTACTTCTTTTATTACCAATTTTATATCCTCTTATTACCATTGCCTTAGCAACATCATCCGATCTTTTAAATGCAATAACAAACATTGGCAATAATGAATTACTTATTCCCTTAATTCTTGCTTTTAAATTTCCATTAATAACATTAATTCCTCTAGATGTTTGTGCAATCATTATTTTTCTTATATCTTCAAATAGTAAAGGTATGAATCTAATTGATAACATAATCATCATTGAAATTTCATATGTAGGAACCTTTATAACTCTTAATGGAGTTATAAATCATTCTATTGATAAAGCAATATCCATTTCTTTTGTTGTTGAAGTATAGATAATTGAAAGTAATATAAATAAATAAAGTCTCAGCGACATCATGAAAACAAATATTAATGTTTGATTTAATGAATATAATAATAAATAAAATAAAAACATAATAACAAAAAAAGGAATCACAACTAATAATGATGTAAAATAACTTTTTATTCTAACTTTACTTAAAAGTGATACTATAAACGAAAAACCAAACACAACAAGAAGAGTTCCTGGTTCTTGAGCAACAAACATAGAAATAACTATCAACATAAAGCCTAATAGTTTGGTAATTGGATCAATACTATGAACAATACTTTTTATATTTCTGTATTTTGAAAAATTATTTTTTTCCATGGGTTCCTCCTTTTAAATAAAAATCTACCACTTCTTTAGGATTTCCTATTTTAGTTAAAAATCCTTCTTCCAAAAGAACAACTCTATCTGATATATTAATTACATCTTGAATATTATGAGAAATAAAAATAATAGTTGTTTTCATCTTTTTATTAACTTTTTTAAGTAAAGAAATAAATTCTCTTCTTGATTTAGGATCTAAAAACGAAGTTGCTTCATCAAAAATAATTATTTTAGGTTTTTGAATTAATAATGATATGAGAATAACTTTTCTTTTTTGACCCGAAGATAATACAAATGGTGATTTATCTAATAAATTTTTTTGAAGATTAAAATTTTTAATTAATTCATTCATATATTTTTCATCATTAGAATTAAATAAAATTTCTTCTCTAACTGTAATTCTAAATAATTGATGTTCAGGATATTGAAATGATAAAAGTAAAAAATTAGTTATTTTTCTTAAATTTCTTTTTTTAGATTTTTTATTTATAATAATTTCATTATTTAATATTACTTTTCCATCGGTCGGTTTTGTTATTCCTAATAAAATATTTGCTAATGTGGTTTTTCCTGAACCTGTTTTACCTACGATAGAAATAATTTCTTCTTTTTTAATTTTAAAAGAAACACTACTTAATGCATTAGTTCTTTCTAAAGTTCTTTTATTGTAAATTTTTCAAAGATTATTTATTTCAATCATTTTACACCAAATTATTATTCTTTAATAGTTCTGTATTTTTCAATAATAAAGTTGATTTTCCATCATATATTATTTTAGAATCATTCATAACTATTGATCTTTTTGTATTTTTTACTTCATCCATAAAGTGAGTTATCTGAATAATGGTTTTTCCTTCTTTATGAAGTTCTTTAATTAATTTAATTACCATCTCTTTAGATTCTGGATCAAGCATTGATGTTACTTCATCTAGAATATATACTTCATAATCTAAAGCAAATAGCGAGGCAAAGGAAAGTTTTTGTTTTTGACCACCCGATAATGTAGTTACACTTCTTTTTCTTAATTCTAAAATATTAAATTTATTCAAAACATCATCTATTTTAGAATTAATTTCATTTCTACTCAATTGTTTATTTTGAAGTCCAAAAGCAATATCATCTTCAACAGTAGTTCCGATAATTTGATTATCGGGATTTTCTAATACAAGAGCAATTTTAGAATCTACTTCATATCCCACTATAGTTTTATCCATTAACCCAGATAAAACTAATGCAAGAATAGATTTTCCTGAGCCATTTTTTCCCAAAATAGAAATATATTCACCTTTTTTTATTTCTAAATTTATATTAGTTAATATTTTTTTTTGATCTTTTGTATAAGAAAGATTTTTTACTCTAATCATATTATAATTATAAAGAAAACACTCTTTTAAGTGTTTTAATTTAATTAGAAATAAATAAATAATATTATTCCTATTATCACTAAAAATAATAAAGATACAATAATCGTAATTAAAATAATAATTTGTTTTTTCATCGAAAAATCTTTTGTCTCTTCAGCATAATATCCTTGAAGAGTTTCGATAGTATTTCCAGATAAAATTTTTTCAAGATCTACCAAAGCTTCTTTTGTATTTTGATATCTATCTTCTGGTTCTTTTTCAATAAGTTTCATTACAAAATGTGAAATTTCTTGAGATATTGATGGATCGATATCCGAAGGTTCAATAAGTGGATCATGTATAATTTTTTTAGCTAAATTATTATTTTTTTCTGCACCGAATAAATTACTATCAGCTTTAAAAGGTTTAACACTTGTTAAGAGTTGATAAAGCATTATTCCAACTGAGTAAATATCAGTTCTTGGATTTGCCTTTTTATATGTATTTTTGATTATTTCAGGAGCCATATAAGAAATTGTTCCAATCACTGATCCTTGCCTAGTTAAATCTTGATCAACTGTTTCTTGAACAATTCCGAAATCTAATAATTTAACATTTCCTTCAATTGTAATATGAATATTTTCGGTTTTAATATCTCTATGATACACCTTATGTGAGTGCACATCTGATAATGCTGTTAATAATTGCTTTGTATATTTTAAAGCTTCTTTTTGATCAATTGATTTAGATTTTTTTAATTTGTTTTCTAAAGAAATTCCTTCAACATATTCCATAACAATCATTTTAATACCTTGTTCTTCAAAAGAATCATGAAATTTAATAATATATGGATTATTAAGTTTAGATAAAATCTTAGCTTCCATATTAAATCTTTCTTTTCAATTAGACATTGTTTGGTTTGGATTTGATGTTTTAATTGCGACTAATTTATTTTCTATTAAATCTTTGGCCAAATAAACTTTACCTCCTCCACCGTTTCCGATTGTATTTTGTATTTCATATCTGTTTTTAATAATTTTTCCATCTAATTTATTTCAAAACAACATTTCTTACCTTTCATATCTTATTAATATAAATGTTATATTATCATTTGAACCATTTTCATATGCTGTTTTAATAACTTTAGAAACTTTATATTCGTTTGATTTTGATTTTGATTTAATAATTTTCATTCATGAAATATCGGAAATAAAATTATGAACTCCATCAGAAGACATTAATATATATCCATTTTTACTTTTTAATTCAGTAACAAATAAATCTACTGTAGTTTTTTTATTTGGCCCTAAAGAAGATGTGAGTATATTTGACTGACCTCTATAATGTGCATATCTTTCATCTTTTTCAGCTAAAGTTCCTAAATTATGATCTTCTGATATTTTAATTAATTCTTTTTTTATAAAAGATTGAGTTCTTGAATCTCCAACATTAACTGTGAACAACTTTTCATTAACGAATACATTCATATTCATTGTCGAACCCATATCAGAATATTGAGGAAATTCTTTACCAATTCTTTTTAAATCTTTTTGAAGTATTCTAACAGAAGTTAATAAAATTTTTTTAATTTTTTCTTCATTCATATTAATGAAATTAAAATTATTAAGTTCTCTTTTAATTATTTTTATAACTGATTTAGAAGCTGTTGCTCCGCCTTTATGTCCACCCATTCCATCAGAAACAATAGCAATTAATATTTCATATTTATTTTTAAAAATATAAAAACTATCTTCATTTTTAAGTCTTCTTCCTGTTATTGTTTTTCCATAATAATCAAATTTATACATTATAAAGAATTCCTTAATATTTTTTTAATTTCTTTTACAGTTTCATTTACATTTTTATTTATAACATTATATGTAAATAAACTTTTATCATTTGCATATTTCAATTCTTCTTTAGCTCTATTAATTCTATTTAAAATTGATTCCTTTGAATCAGTACCTCTAGTTTTTAATCTTGTTTCTAATTCTTCAATAGACGGAGGAGATAAAAATATAGTAATAGCATTGGGAATTTTTTTAATTACTTGTTTAACTCCTTCTAATTCAATTTCTAAGAATACATTTTTACCATTATTCATCATGTCTCTAATTGGGTCAATTAAAGTTCCGTATTGATTATTAGCAAAAGTTGCATATTCTAAAAATTTATTTTCATCAATTCAAATTTGAAACATTTCATTATCAATAAAATGATATGATTTTCCATCAACTTCATTTTCTCGTTTCTTTCTAGTTGTTGCAGATACTGAAAAATAAAAATTAAACTCTTTATCATATAAAAAATTTTTTTCAACTGTTCCTTTTCCAGATCCTGATGGACCACAAAAAATTACAAGATTTCCTCTTTTGACCGCATCTACATTCTCAGTATTCATTTGCCCAACCAAAATATCAGCTTCAATTGATTCTGGAACTAATAATCTAATTGAGTTCCCGGATTGAATGTTTAAATTTATTATTGTAGAAGAAACTGTTGATTCTTTATTTATAAAATAATGAAATGATAAATTATCATTAATATCTAAATATGATTCAGCAAGATTTTCTTCATATTCACTTAAAGATTTAAATCTAATTCCTCTTACAATTCTTTCAATTCCTAAATCTTTAGCAATTAATGGAGTTAATGTTCCTGGCTCTTGCATAATTACAATTACATTTTTAATCTCTTCAGTATTAATGACTTTTTGAATTAAATCTTTTCTAAATTTTAGTGTTCTATTGTATTTTTTAGATTCATTATTTGCTACAAGAACATACAACTGTTCATACTCGCATGCAGCTTCTTTAATTATTTTTAAATGTCCATTGTGTATAGGATTAAATGATCCTGGAAATATAGCTTTCATAATTTATTTTAATTATACCTAAATAAAATATTCACTATATATTTAAAGTGTTATTGAAATAAAATATTTATTTTAAATAATGAAATATTTTATTTTATATTATTAAATCCTCCAGACATATTAGGCATTTTTCCCATTTTAATATATTTCGCCATTTCTTTCATTTGTTTTTGAGATTTTTCAAAATCCCTTAAAAGGTTATTAAAATCTTGAACCGGCCTTCCTGAACCCCTAAGAACTCTATCTTTTCTCTTGGGATGTTTTAATATTTTAGGATTCTTTTTTTCTTTTTGTGTCATAGAACTAATCAAAATATTATAAATAATCATTTTTTTTTCTGCAGAATTAATTTGATTTTCATTTATATTCATTCCTGGCAACATTTTTGCTACTGATCCTAAATTTCCCATTTTAGCCATTTGACTTATTGATTCAACAAGATCTTCAAGATCATATTTTCCCGATATAATCTTTCTCATCATTTTTTCTTGATCATTTTCATTAGAAACTTCTCTTGCTCTTTCAGTAAGAGTTTCAATATCTCCAAGACCCAACATTCTCGATGCTTGTCTATCTGGATGAAAAATTTCAAGATTAGAAATTTTTTCACCAGTACCAATAAACATTATTTTAAGTCCTATTGCTGAAGATAAAGATAAAGCGGCTCCACCTTTAGCATCGGAATCTAATTTAGTAATAATTGCTGATGTTAATTTTAATTTTTTATCAAAAATTTCAGCAACATTCAAAATTTCCTGTCCCGCCATAGAATCTACAACAAAAATAATTTCAGAAGGTTTAGTTAACTGCTTAATATCTTCAAGTTCAGTCATTAACTTATCATCTGTTTGTAATCGTCCGGCAGTATCCAACAAAATTAAATCATTATTATTTTTTTTAGCAAATTTTATTGCATTTTTTGCAATTTTCTTTACATCTTTTGTATTTTTTTCAGCATAAAAATCCATCATTAAAGTTTTAGATAATTTTTCTAATTGATCAATAGCGGCTGGCCTATAGACATCAAGAGCAACTAATAAAGGTTTTTTATATAATTTTTTTTTATTTACTAAAAAAGATGCTAATTTAGCTACTGTAGTAGTTTTACCTGAACCTTGAAGTCCGACTAACATTACTATTGATTCAATTTGTTTTTTTCATTCAATAACTTCTCCACCTAATATTTTCACTAATTCATTATTTATAATTTTTAGTATTGTTTGTGAAGCTGTTCTATCTACATCAACAACTTGTCCAATTGCTTTTTCAGTTATAGATTCAATAAATTTATTAACTACTTTTAAATTAACATCTGATTCTAATAAAACAATTCTAATTTCTGAAATTACATCTTGAATATTTTCTTTTGAAAGCATTCCTTTAGATGAAGCTTTTTTAACTGCTTTAGTCATTTTGGATTGTAAAAAATTAAATGCCATTTGTTTTCTCTCTTTCTTTATAATTTATAATATACAAAAATAAATAATGGACCAAATATTTTAATAAATATATATTAATAATGTCCACAATATAATTATAGTTATATTCCTCTAATAGAAAAATATTTTTGCTTAATTAGTTTCAAATTTAAATATAATATCATAAATAATAATATAGCAACTAATAAAATTATATGTATTAAAATATTTTAAGGTATTAAATATGAAATTTCTAATAACAAAATACAAACTATTGGCGGATACAATAATGTAAAATTTCATTTTCAATCTGTTGATCAATGAAATGATGAAAACATTTCTATTTGACCTCAAGATTCAATAATTCCTGTATTTAGATCCGTATGATTTACTCCAGAGGACATGGCGGCAAATAACATATTATTTATATGTGATTGAGGAATAATAATACTAACTACATATATAAAATTAATTTCATTATGTAATATCATTGATTGATTATTAACAGAATATGACATTTCAGGTCTAATTATATTTCCAAAAGGTAATAAAAATATCGTATAAACAAATAAAACAATAAAATAAGATTTTGTATTTTTAAATATTTTTCTAGTAGAAAATGATCCAATAAACATTAATAAAATTGATAAAATCCAAGAATAAATAATAGTTATTCAATCTACTTTAGATCAAACAACATCTAAATTACCTCATAAATTTAAAAACATTTCTGCAAAAGAATTAAATCCAATAATGTCAAAAATAATTGTAAATAATCAAAATGTAACTTGAGAACAAAATGTAACTAGCATCATTGATAAATAAATTGCAAAATATACTTGTCATACTTTAATTCTTGTAATTAATAAATTCTGATAAAATGTTGTTTTTCTAATGGAAAAATATGTCATTCCCCAAATTACTCCTGAAGATAAACAAGTGACAAAAACTTGACCTGCTCCTATAAAGAAATAAGATGGAAGCATTATTGATAGAGCAAAAGAAACAAAAATTGGAGATAGTATTATTACTAATTTTGTTGCTGTAGTCGAATAAATTGTTTTTATATTTAATGAAAATAATTTAAATAAAGATGCATCCGTCAAATGATAATTATCCATTAAATCTGTCTTTAAAATCTTAAACATAAATAAATTATACCTAAATAAAAACAACCCTAAGGGTTGTTATAAATTAAATAAAAAATATTAATCTCTAGATTTAATTTTAGCTTTTTTACCTTTTCTATTTCTCATATAAAATATTTTAGATTGCCTAACTGAACCTTTTTTTATTACTTCAATTGAAGTAATAATAGGAGAGTTGACATAAAAGGTTTTTTCTACTCCGATTTCAAATGATTCTTTTCTAACTGTAAATGTAGCATCATTCGATGTTGTTCCTGATCTTTTCAAAACAAATCCTTCAAATATTTGAATTCTTTCTTTTTCTCCTTCTTTAATTTTAATATGAACTTTAACTGTATCTCCAACTCTAAATTTTGGTAAATCTTCTCTTTTTTGAAAAGATGATACTTTTTCTATTAATTTTTGATTAATTCCCATAATTCTAATTTCCTTTCTTTTCTATTTCTATTTCAATAGTTTTATCTATCGAATTTTGTCTTCTATATTTTTCTATATTCTTATGATTTCCATTCAATAATACTTTAGGTACTTTATGTCCATCAAATTCTATTGGTCTAGTAAATTGATCATATTCTAATAATCCATTATTTTCAAATGATTCTTCTTGATGTGATTCTTTTTTTATTATTCCTGGTAATAATCTAATAATTGAATCAGCTATTACCATTGATGCAATTTCTCCACCTGTTAATATATATTCTCCAATAGAAATTTCTTCATCAATATAATATTTTATTCTTGAATCTATCCCTTCATAATGTCCACATATAAGAATGAGATGTTTAATATTAATCATTGATTTTACTTTATTTTGATTTAAAGTTTTTCCTCTCGGACCAACCAATACAATATGAGAATCTTTTGTCTTTGAAAATTTAATTGCTTTAACAATTGGTTCAATCATTAGAAGCATTCCAGGACCTCCACCATAAACAGTGTCATCAACTTGATTATTATTACTAAAATCTCTTAAATTTATTGTTTCTAATTCAATTAAGTTTTTAGACAAAGCATTCATAATAATAGAATGGGATTTAAATTCTTTATAATATTCAGGAAATAAAGATATAAATGTTATTTTCATAATTTTAGTCATATTATTCAATTAGTTCTTCTATGAACTATTTTCCTTAGTATTCGACATTGTAGATTTATTTTTAACTGATTCTTTTTTTATTATATTATTTTCTTCTTCATTCCCAAAAATTAAAAACTCAATAATATCATATTCAATTTCATCTCTAGTTCCTTTTGGGGAATGAAGCGCCTTAATTTTTTCTGCTGTTTTTAACAATTCTTTTTTTGTCATTTTTTCTAATTGTTTATTTCCATTTAAAACTCAATCATATTTAGTTTTAATAACAATTGCCTCTGTTGAAGCAAATCTCAATTCTTTTTGAAGTATCAATGATAAATTATTATCTTTTTCATTTCTTTTTCCTTCAATAAAAAACACTAATAATACAGCTGACATTTCTCCAAAGAGAAATATTCAAGTAAATTGTAATGTTTTAGCACCGCCGTGAAATTGAGAAACAATTGCTGGAGCATATAATCTTACTGGATTAAGAGAAATATTATTTGTATGAAGTCCGAATGTAATAAATACCATTAATGCTCCAAAAACTAAAATAGGTCTTCAATAATCATTAATTTTTTTACCATATATTTGAGTAATTTTTTTACTATATATTATTGAAGCAATCAATCCAAATGTAAATAAAAACTCAATTAAATAAGGTACCAAAATAAACAATCATTCAGATCATTTCATTGTCTTGCTCGAGGCAGATATTCATGTTCCGCCTCCATTAAGAAAATCAATATATGTAGAATCAAGCCCAAATCAATTTTGTCCAGTTGACGAAATAATAAATCTAGGGTATACAGCATCTAATGTAGAATTTCCTGGTTCTCATGTTCCTATTTGAACTGCAAGAAAGTGAGCAAATTCTGCCGCACATAATGCTCCGATAATTTGTACAACTATCATAAAAATTCCTCTAATTCATGTGTTATGACCTATTGCAATCTCTGATAATGTAATAACTGGATTTAAATTTACTGATACAAATTTATAAATATAAATTAATATTAATGTAAAACCAGCTACTCAAAATGCTTTCATAATATATGTTCCAAAAATCATTTGATATCATAGTTTTGAATCAAGATTTAAAGTTGACGGAGAAATAATTTCAAAAACCAATAAAAATGTTCCAATTAATTCAAATAATAAAATAACTCAAAATCTTCATACTTCTTTTTCTTTTATATCATTATAAACTTTAAACATATTATTATCCTTTCATTTTAATTAATAAATTCTTTTGGTATTTTTATATTTATTATTTTCCCATCAAACTGAAAATTAAATTCTTCTATCATAGGAACATTTGTTGAATTTCCATTATTTAATTTAATTACTAAACTTTCATATGGACCATGATCAAATATTGAAGTTACAATTCCAATTATTTCTCCAGATTGATCCTTAACGTACTTATCAACTAACTCTGATAAATAATACTTACCATCATCTAATTCATTTTTCTCACAATATATCTTTAAACCTTTTATTCATTCAATATCATTAATACTATCTACTCCTTCGAATGTTAATAAAATAAATTTTTTATGAAATCTCATTGTTTTAATGATTATTTTTTCCATAATTTCTTTTCTAAAATAAATTAATGAATTACCTACTTTAAATCTCATTTTCAAATTATCAGAATTAGATAATACTCTTACTTCTCCCTTTATTCCATGGGTATTAACTATTGTACCCAATCATAAAAAATTATTTTTTTCTTTGTTCATGAAAAGTTTTCATTATTCCTTCTTTAGACAAAAGATCTCTAACTGTATCTGATGGTTTCGCACCTTCATTTAATCATTTAAGAGTTTTCTCTAAATCAACTTTTCTTTCACCTGTAAGTGGATTATAAGTTCCAACTAATTCAATGTATCTACCATCTCTTTTAGATCTAGAATCTATTACAACTATTCTATAGAAAGGTCTTTTTTTAGATCCCATTCTTGTCAATCTTAAACTTACGGCCATTTTTTCCTCCTTTATTTTAATATATATATATTTATATTATAATAAATTAATTAAAAAAGGTGTCAAGTATTTTTACTTAACACCTTTAAATAAATATTTATTAGATTTAATTAAAATTTAATAACAGTTCCATAAACCAATACTTCCGAAGCTCCGCCAGTAATTGTTGTTGTTGCCATTCTAATATTACAAATAGCATCAAAATCTTTATAATTTCTAGTTGCATTAATTATTAGCGAATCTAATGCATCATTTCTTGTTTCGCTCATAAGTTTAGTATAAATTTCTAACTTACCACCTTTAATATTTTTAATTCCTGATTTTATATCTGCAGTTGCATGTTTTGCTTTAACAGATGATCCGTAAACCATTCCCAAAGGTTTAAAAATTTTTTTAAACCGATCAGTAGTGTAAAGATTATTTATTCTAAAAAAATCTATTTCGGCATTTGTAAGTTTTTTTACTCTTGAATAACCCTCTTCAAATTCTTTCATTAATAAAGGAATTTCTACGTTTGATAGTGAGTTATCAAAATATTTATCATATCTTTTTTGTTCACCTATATATAAAAATCAAAAAATATTAAATCCTAGTAATGCTATTAATCAATTAAATTTATAATGTCTTTTACCTGAATTAGATAACACAAATACATTTTGAAGAGTTATACCTATTACAAAACCAAGACAAAATAAACCAACTGAAAGACCATCGGCAACATTTGCTTTTTTTGATTGTTTATATGCTTCCGAAATTCTATTTTCTATTATTCCTGCTTGTTCATTATTAATTTCTTTTAATTTTTTAAATTCTTTATTTGTCATATCAATGAAATATTAACATAAATAAATTATATATCTTATGAAATTATTTTTTTATATATGAAGTCATAATTCCAAAAAATATATATGTACCTATATGTATATATGGAATAATAATAACCATTGACCATTGTCACATATCCTTATTAAACATTACTAAAAAAGGTCAAGGAGCTGATTCCCTAGAATAATTACTTAACATTGTACTTACTGATAATTGATAAAATTCTGAAATTCCAAAAAATGGATAAATTAATGACGGAATAAACATGGCATCAGGAAATGTAACTGTATAATAACGCGCATACACTAATTGACCTGTTGAGTTTTGTGTTCCATCTATAGTACTAAAACCAGAAAAATATGTATTCATAGTACCGCCAAAAATAACACCAAGAAATACCAAAATTAAAAAAAATATAAAATAATTTTTAATATTTTTAAAAAATCTATTCATAAAAAAATAGATCGAAAATATTAATAATATATTTATTTGGTATGAATAAAAAACATTAAATCAATTAACTTTTCCATAATTAATTCCATTTAATCTCTCTCCATTAAGAAATCCTCAATCTTTAAGTTGTCAACCTAATTCTCCGAATCCAATATCTAATCCTAGCATTATAAAAGAAAATATATTTCCAATTACAAATAAAGTTAATAATAAAGAAGAATAATATACCATTCTATTTGTTCCTGATATCTGTTCATTTATATTTAAAGTGGATCTCTTTCAATTATATGAAAGATATCCTAAAAATATTAATGCAGGTATAGTTACTGAAAGTATTAATTTAACAGAACCTGAAAGAGCAAAGGGAATAAAAATCATTGAAGTTATTTGTCCTAGAATTCCAAAAAAAAGAAAGAAAAATATAATTTGGTTCTAGCACTCGGCGAAACGTGCTTCGCCGATATGGAACAAGGGGTTTGCGCCCTCAACCAGCTAGTGTCGTTTAGGTTTAGGATATATTTTGTGGTTTTAAAATA
>JABSQD010000060.1 GCA_013214765.1 Mycoplasmataceae bacterium
ATAAACTTTTTGTAAAATTTTCATTGGGTGTATTAGGTGCCTCCTTTATTATTTCTATGGCAATAGCTTATTTGGATGAATTTTTATCTCATCTATTATTGAAAGAGAATGTAGACGTTTTCTTAAGCACCATAAATATACTTGTATATTTAATTCCAATATCAACATTTTATGTAATGTTAGGCGCTCCATTATTACTAGCAAAAGGTTATATAAAAGAGTTCAATTATAGTCTATCTCAGATTTTAGAGTTTAATAATAATATTATTAACTTATTTGCCTATTCCTTAATAATATCAAAATCAATAGTTTTATTATTAAGGATTTATTACGTATATGTAAATAAGTTACATAAGGAAATCCTTTTATGAAAGAGATACATTTAATAATAATATGGAGTGAAGCTTTAAGTAGGAGGAAGCAGATAGTAGCGGACGTATCAAAAAAATTCACAATACTTGATACGATAAATATCACGTGGGATAAAAATAATTTTTCAAACAATTTATCGAGATTTTATGGGGAAAAGTTACCACGGAATTCTTACAAAGAGAAGCACTGCGGGAATGAATCTTTTACTTGTATTATTGTAAGAGATAATGAACCAAAATACGAAGTCCGAGATACATCAAAAGGCGCTAAAATAGTTAACATCAACTTATTTGATGTTAAGCAACTTTATCGTTCATGGACGGGTGGAGGGCATAAAATACATGCAACTGACAATACTCACGAAACAAAAATTCAGTTAGTTATGTTAATAGGTAAAACATATTCTTATTACTTAGAACAAAAGCATAATATTTTAGAGACAGTTTATAAAAGAGATTTGATCGGAACAAGTGGATGGGAGTCATTGGAGGAAGTATTTGAGGCGTTAAATGAAACACTCAATTATGTTATTTTAAGAAACTTTGAGGGACTAGAAGATGAACTGGATTCATTGCACCCTGATATTGATTTGTTAGTTGAGAATAAGGCCTTGGCAGTTAACTTATTAAATGCGAAAGCAACAAGTAATAAACCTAATAGGGTTCAGTATAATGTGGTCATTAATAATAAAAATATAAATTTTGATTTAAGGTATATTGGTGATAATTATTATTGTGAAAGGTGGGAGCGAAATATACTAAACACAAGAATAAAAGAAAGATATTTTTTTAGACCAAATGAAATTAACCTCTTCTATTCATTTCTTTATCATGCAGTGTTACATAAAAATAATATTTCTAAAGATTATGTGTTCAAGATTCTTCAAATGTCTAGGAACATTAATTTAGATATGAATGAAATACATTTTGTTGAATCTGGTTTGCTAAATATATTAACACCTTATATAGATGACCTTAATTATAACTACATTGAGCCAAAGGATTTAACTGTTTTGTGGAACATCGCATATTTATCACAAGTGTTAGCCGTGGAACTCAGCCTGCAAAGAAGATTTTATTATAAGTTTAATAAATTTAAACATAAAATAAAGAGTATATTTATATGAAATCAATAATTTCGAAAGAGCATATTAATGCTGTTTACTGGCTGTTATTTAAATATTTAAGGTTCAAAAAAAAATTGTCAAATAAATATAATATTGACCAATTAAAACCCCTTAAAGTACTAGCTTGGCATCAAGGAGCATATTATTTTACGGCTATATATAAAGCGCAAAAAATATTTATAAAAACGGACTTTTTATTTGGTTTGCTAGAAAATGAATTTAATATATTTCAAACCTTTCGAACAGACGATTTTTTTAAATCAAAAATAATCGATGTAGTCCTGTTTTCAAAAGAGGATAATTTTATCGCGATGAACTACACGGAAGGAATGTCCTTAAAGAGTACTATTGAAAATTCTAATGCAGTACAAGTTAGGATGATAGTAGACGGTATGATAAATATCATAAAGGAACTTCATGAATATAAAATAGTACATAGAGATATTAAGCTGGACAATTTTCTAATAGTTGATAATAATATTGTAATCATTGATTTTTTATTTGCTATAGGCATAGGAGATCATTGTAATTTAACAGAGTTGTCCGAAAAGGTTGCGAATTCTGTTACAATATTGAAATATATGAATGGAGAGAATAAAGAAGATGATTTTTTATGGGATGATATGTTTTCATTGAAAATAATTATTGAAAATATTGCACGAGAAAAAAACTTAAACTTAGATGAATATCTAACGGACATTAATAACTGCATTGGGAAGTGCTATTATCACTATGGAGTTGGTTAAAGAATTAGGCTTCACCTAGTTTTTTTTATTGTACACGCTTGATGCACTCCGACAGCTTTAAGCCGCTTTTTTGAGGGCAACCTTTTTGAGCATTGAAGCCATTCGCTCAAGATTGTAACCATTCGCTCAAGATTGTAACCATTCGCGCAAGATTGTAACCAATTATACAAATCAG
>JABSQD010000061.1 GCA_013214765.1 Mycoplasmataceae bacterium
TCTTACTCGCTCATTATTTTTATTCATTTCTTACGTTCTGTTATTATTTCTTGGTTGGATTATTTTACTAGCTTTATTTCTTTCATTTTTCTTTCGTTCTTTCTTTCTTTTTTACTAATTTTCTTTATACCTCTTAAATATGGGATGGGAAACTATATGTTGCCCATTATTATATTAATTTCAGGAGTTGTTTTTGGAACATGTTCTTTTAATTGAAAAAATTCAACACTTCATAAAAATTTCAATATTACTGGTAATAATAGTTTTAATTTTCATATATCTATTTTAGTAATAATGTTAATTGTTGGAATAATAAGTTTATTTTTAATGATAGGTGTATTATTTGTATGAGATTATTTAGGATTACTATTATTAACTTGAATGACTTCCGGACATAAACAAATTTATAATTTTAAAAGTTTTCCTTATGGAGAAATTATATATGTTGTCATTTTAATTATTTTAATAAACTTCTCAATATCTTTTGCATTACAATATTTAATAAAAAATCAAAAAACATATTATGTTATTGTTTTGTGTTTTTTAATATTGGAAATAATTTTTGGGGGCGGATTAAATAATTATTTTGGATGATATTCTGTGGCATCCAATGGACAAAATTATGTACAATTTTCTCCTTCAATGTTTCCTGCATTATTTTTTATACCTTCGCTATTTTTTCCATTTTATTCTCCAACTCAATTATTTGCTTCTTTATCACAAACTTTTGAAATAGGACGTGAAACTTGATCAGGAAGTGATTTTAGTATTTTTTATTTATTACCTCTAAATAATGATGGAATGTTTCATAGTAGAATTGATGGTTTTAACACAGCCATTTGTTGAAATATAATCATGATTTTACCTTATGTATATATATCTTTATTTGGTGTAATAGGTGTTGTTTTATCAAAAATTAAAAGAAGTAAATAATAAAATATTTAATATTTAATTGAAAAAAAAATAAAAAATATACTTAAATTTTGTATAATATAATTTGTAAGAACGCCCCACGAGTTTTAAGACAATGTTTTAAACGGGAGTTTAAAACATTTTTTTTATAAATGAAGGAGTCAAAATGAAAAGAGTCGGCATAGGAAGAGCTGGTGCTATATTAAATATAATTAGTTCTGGAATACGTTTGGTTACGTTTGGTTATCTTTTATTTTTTATTTTTATCTTATTAATAAATGGTGAGCAATATATTCTTATAGGTATAATGTTCCCTCTTTATATTTTTTTATTTTCCTTTTCAATAACAACATTAATATTTAATATTATTTTTTTAAATTCAGATAATATTAATAATAATAAAACAATTCTGGCTGGAGTGTCGGGAATACTATTTGGAGGAATAATTGGGATACTTGGAGGAACATTAATATTGTGTATAAAAAATGAAATCGAGGTTCCTCGTCCAAAAAACAAAACAAACGGTGTGGGAATGGCTGGTGCTATATTAAGTATAATTTTTTCTAGTCTTTTTATTTTTCAGTTGATAATAAGCATGTTTGTATATTCGAATTTATGATTACATGAAACACCTAATGAAGAAACATTTACATTTATTACAATTATTGTTCTTTTAATTTCTTTTGTTTTAATTTTACATATAGTGACATTAATTTTTAATATTAAATTTTTAACAAATCATAAAAATAAAATTTTTACTGGAATAATGGGAATTATTTTCGGAGGAATAATTGGTGGTATCTTAGTATTATGTTCAAAAGAAGAAGTTGAAAATCCACATTCAGAAAATAAAGAAGAACAACTATCCTCAAAAAATGAAATTGAAGTTCCTCATCCAAAAAATAAAACAAATGGTACAGAAAATAAAACAAATGGCATAGGTGTTGCTGGTGCTATATTAAGTATAATTTTTTCTAGTTTTGGAATTTTTACCTCATCAATAATAATGTTTTATTGATTTGCATTATTAGTTGCGGGAGGTAGTACTGTAATATTTTTTATAGTCGCTATTTATTGTTTTTTAATTGTTCTACAAATAGTAACATTAATTTTTAATATTAAATTTTTAACAAATTATAAAGATAAAAATTTTACTGGAATAATGGGAATATTTTTTGGAGGAATGATTGGTGGTATCTTAGTATTATGTTCAAAAGAAGAAGTCAAAGATCTGCGTTAAAAATATGATAACAAAGAGAAACAACTATCCTCAAAAAAGAAATAGATATTAAATAATAAAAAAATATTGTAGAATAAACAAAATGCATAATTAACTATAATTTATAGCATAATGTTCTTTTTCATATTTTATTAAATTATATAATAGATAATATTATTAAAATAAAAAACAACTAAATTTGTTGATATTAAATTTGTTATTATCACAATAAAA
>JABSQD010000062.1 GCA_013214765.1 Mycoplasmataceae bacterium
TTTTAATAATTAAAATTTATTTATAATTTATTTAATAAATTAATTAAATCATCTTCGATTTGATATCCAGATTCATTAAAAATAGTTTTTTTTCCCTTGAATCCTACAAATGTAGGAACCTGTGAAATATTTAATATATTATTATCTCACAAATCATTATCATCAACATCAACATCAACAAATATTATATTAGAATAATTTTTCTTAACTTTATTTATTAATAATTTAGACATTTTACATTGACCACATCATTCTGTTGTGAATGATACAAATAGCACTTCGTTATTTAATATTTTAATATTAAGTTCTTCAATTGTAATTCTTTCCATACTATATCTTCTCCAATATTTCTCTAGGTTTTGTTCCTTTTGATGAACCAATAACTCCTTCTGATTCTAATGTTTCAATAATATTAGCTGCTTTATTATAACCAATATTCAAATATCTTTGTATCATTGAAGTTGAAGCTTTTTGATGAGATATTACAATATTTTTAGCTGCAATATATATTGGATCATTTATCGAAATTAATGGTTTTCTCGCAGTCATTAATGATGAAGAAAATTTTTCTACATCAATGATATATGAAGCTTCGCATTGACCTTTGACAAAAGACGTAATATCTTCAATTTCTTCATTAGAAATATATGCTCCTTGAGCTCTAAAAGGAAGTTGACCATATAATGAAATAAGCATATCTCCCATTCCAATTAATTTTTCTGCTCCAACTTGACCTAATATTGTTCTTGAATCAATAGAAGAAGCAACAGTAAACGCCATTCTAGAAGGAATATTTGATTTAATTATTCCTGTAATTATTTCTACAGAAGGTCTTTGAGTAGCAAGGACCATATGAATTCCTGCTGCTCTAGCTTTTTGAGTTATTCTCATAATTGATTCTTCGACTTCTTTAGCAGAAACCATCATTAAATCTGCAAGTTCATCAATAATAATAACAATGTATGGAATCTTAGATTTGCCTTCAGAAATTAATTTTTCATTAAGTTCCTCAAGTTTTTTAACTCCATTTTCTGCCATTATTTTATATCTATCTTCCATTTCAACAACCATAGCTTTAAGAGCATTATTAGCATTATTAGCATCAGTTATCACTTCAGCCATCAAATGAGGAACTCCATGAAATGGAGCGAATTCAACCATTTTAGGATCCACCAATATAAGTTGAACATCTGTAGGCTTATATCTTAATAAGATTGAAGCTAGAATTGTATTGATAGCAACTGACTTTCCTGAACCTGTAGAACCGGCAACAAGTAAATGAGGAGCTTTAGTTAAATCAAATGATGATGAATTCCCTGAAACATCTTGTCCAATTGAAATTTGTATTCCTTCTTTATTATTTATTGTTTTATCATAAACAACTTTAAATGGAACTGGTTTTTTAATTGAGTTCGGAACTTCAATACCAATAAATGAAGTTCCTGGAACTGGAGCTACTATTCTTATATATTCTGCACCTAATGTTAATTTTAAATTATCTTCTAAATTTGTTACTTTAGTTGTTTTTATTCCTGCAACCAATGAAATTTTAAATGTAGATATTGTTGGACCTATTTCAAATGAATTTACATTTGCTTTAATTCCAAATGAAAAAAATACTTCATTTAATTTTTTAGCCTTATTTGTGGCTTCTTCAATTAATTTAGAACCATCAAATGATGATGACGCAATAGAAAGAATGCTTGTCGAAGGAAGAGTATAAGGAGTACATCATTTTTTTTCTCTTATATTTTTAATATTTTCGTTATTATTTTCTATTGCACTCAAATCATCTTTAACTAAAATATTTTGATTTTTTTTTGGTAAAGATATATATTCTTCAAGAGTTATTTCTTCTGATAAATCAGTAATAATTATTTCTTTTATTGATTCATTTCCTGATTTAATTATTGTTTCAAAAGTTTCATTAATATCTTTAGATAATTTTTTTTCATTTAAAAAAATTTCATCAAAATATTTTTCTAATAAAGGAACTTCTTGAGTCGGTATTGAGCTTGCTAAAATTTCATCCATAACATCTTTCATAAAGTCATCAGCTAATGTTGGTTCTGAGATATCATATATTTCTTCGGTTGTTTTATAACCATCATTAATAAGTGAAATATTTTCTTCAATTAATTCTTCTTCAATAAGTTTAGAATTAAATTTATTTTTTAATTTAATATTTTCTATTTTTCTAGATTCTAATTGAGTTTTAAGCTTTGAAAAAGATAAATATCCTAGACTAGACATAATTTCATTTTTGTCTTTTCTAGAAATATTAGACTTTGTTTTATTGTTTTCTACTTTAACTTTATCTATAACTTTTTGTCTCAAATCAATAAGTTTT
>JABSQD010000063.1 GCA_013214765.1 Mycoplasmataceae bacterium
TATTGGAGTAATATTTCCTTCATGAATAAAATTGTAATCATTTTGATTATTTTTAATTCTCATAGGAATTGTTTTTCCAGTTTTTTCATCAAATTTAATTGTAGTTGATTGTAATTTTTCTCCTGATTCATATATAGATTCATGTCTTTTTATTTCAAATTCAAGAGATTTTTTAATATTAGTAAATGAATTTAAATTTTTAATTTCTGTTCTCTCTCCATACTTTTTTGATCCCTCAGGTCTAACTGAAACATTAACATCAACTCTAAATGAACCTTCTTCCATTTTTCCATCGTTAATTCCCATAATTATAAGTTGTGTCCTCATTTGTTTTATATAAGATATAACATCATTTATAGAAGATAATTCCTTATGACCAGAAACAATCTCGATTAACGGAACTCCTGCTCTATTAAAATCAAATAAAATACCATCATTTGTTTGAATTTGTTTTGCTGTATCTTCTTCCATATGTATTTCAGTAATAGAAATTTCTTTTTCCTTATTATCTACTAAAATGGTAAATTTACCATTTTTACCTATTGGTTTAAAATATTGTGTTATTTGAAATCCTTTAGGTAAATCAGGATAAAAATAATTTTTCCTATCAAAATAAAGAGTTTCTTGAATTTCCATTTTCAATATTTTAGCTAATCTATAAGAATATTCAACCATTGTTTTATTGACTGTTGGTTTAAATCCTGGATAACCTAAATCAATTGGTGAAACAATTGTATTTGACTCTGAATCAAAATTAATCTTTGCACTTGAAAAAGCTTTAGTTTTTGTATTAAGTTCAGCATGTATTTCAATACCAAATGTCGGAACATACTTAGTCATTATAATAACTCTTCCAATCTATTAGATAATTTAAAAACTTTTTTATCGTGAAATGGTAATGATGAAATATTCACCGTAGTAGACAAATGATTGTTTTTAGTTATGGGCATTGTTAATGAAGGTGATCCATTAGAATTAAATATTGTTAAGAAATTATTTAATAAATGATCCGAAGGAAAATTATTAATATTATTAATATTATCTGCTAAATCAGCTGTCCCAGGAATCATTAATACATCTCCCATAGATAAAATTCTATTAATTTCTTCGTTAATAAGTGTTCTTAATTTAATTGCTTTAAAATAATATTTTTCTTCAGAATATATAGATTCTCGTGATCAAAGAAATCTTTTTTTAACTTCATATCCAAAACCTTTTGTTCTAGCGTTAATAATTTTTTCCTCATAATTATTACCTTCGTCAAAATAATCTCCAAAATTAAATCCCGTAAGATTTGAATTGCATGAAAATGCTTCAATAGATGAAATAACTCTATAAACACTTAAAATAGTTGATAATTTTCTAATCTCAACATCATTAGCTTCAATTATTTTATGACCATCTTCTTTTAATAGATTAATAGCTTTTTTATAATCCTTTAATATTTCTTTATTAATTATTTGCTCTTCTAAAACAGGAATGACAACTATTTTATATTTTTCATTTTTCATATCAATATTTTTTAAAAAATCTTTATCTTTAGGTTTTATTGAAGAATAATCTTTTTCATCAAATCCTTGTAACACATCTAATAATAATGCAGATTCTTTTACTATATTAGTAAACCAACCAACAGTATCAAATGTTGGAGCAAAATCATAAAGACCAAATCTAGAAACAATTCCTCATGTAGGTTTAAATCCTATAATACCTGTATATGCAGCAGGTTTCCTTACTGAATCTCCTGTATCTGAACCTATTGAAAATGAAACAGTACCATCAGCAACTAAATAATTAGATCCTGATGATGAACCTCCAACTATATATTCTTTATCAAAAGGATTACAAACATCACCATAATTAGAAGTTAATCCTGTACTTCCTATTGCTAATTCATCAAGATTAGATTTGAACAATGGAATTCCTCCATTTTCAACCAATTTAGTAAATACCGTCGAATCATACGCAGGTATAAATTCTTTAATTATTTTCGAAGCACTAGTAGTCATAACCTTTTTTGTAGAAAAATTATCTTTTATTGCAAAAGGAATTCCATTTAATAAATTATTTATTATTTTTATATATTCATAATCTTTAATATCAAATTTACTAATAATAGAATTGTCATATTTCTTTTTTAAAAATATTTCATTTTTATATTTTTCTAAATTTATATTTTTTCATTTATGTTCATTGAACATATTATTTTATTTAATTTCCTTTTTTAAAAAAATAAAACCATCTTTATGATTAGAAGCATTTTCTAACATTGTTTTTTTACTAATTTCATCATT
>JABSQD010000064.1 GCA_013214765.1 Mycoplasmataceae bacterium
ATTATTTTGAAAAAACAATGACAATTTCTTCGAATAAAATTGAAGAAGCATATTCTATAAACGAAGATTTAACTTCGATTCTTAACAAATATAATGAATTTATTGATTTAATACAAAATGAATCATATTCAATTAGAGAAAATCATCAAACAAATTTTACTAAAGAAATTCGGTTAGATACACCTCAGGAAATAGATAATATTTCTATTATAAAAAATACTTTAGATAATAGATATCATTTTGTCAATGCCGATGATAAAATGTTTGCCCTTAATAAAAGAGAAAAATTTCTCCTTAATAAAAATAAGAAAAGAAGAAAAGAAATGAAAGATTCAATAGAAGACTTAGAAGAAAGAATTGAGAATAATCAATTATTAGATATTGCCTCTATGAAAGAAGATATCTCTCTAATTAAGACTACATTAAATCCCAAGGATATTGCTAGAACAAAATTTCTTTACATTATTCCAGTATTACTAATGTTAATCTCTTTAATTTTAATAGGAGGTTTAGTATGATTAATAATTTAAGAATTGCAATTGATGGCGGAGCAGCAACAGGAAAATCTACAATTTCAAAAATGGTAGCAAAAAAATTAAATATAACTTATATTAATACGGGACAAATGTATCGTTTATTTGCCTTAATTACATTAAGAAATAATATTTTAGATAATGAAAAAGATATTTTTGATTCTATTAAAAATATAAATTTGTCTTTTGATAGAAATGGAAAAATAATTTCTAATGATATTTGTTTTATGCCAAAAGAATTAGAAACAAAAGAAATTTCATTGATTTCTTCTAAAATTGCAACTATGCCTTTAGTTCGTAAAATTGCAACTGAAAAACAAATTTTATTAGGAAAACAAACAAATGTCTTATTAGAAGGAAGAGATATTGGTTCGGTTATTATGATTGATGCCACTCATAAGTTTTTCATTACGATTAAACCAGAAATTGCCGCAAAAAGAAGAGTAAAACAATATAAATCTTTAGGAGAGGAAGTTTTATATGATGAAATTTTAATTGATATTATAGAAAGAAACAAAAGAGATACAAAAAGAAAAATTTCTCCTTTGATACCAACTCAAGATTCGTATATTATTGATTCATCATACAAAACAGCTAAGGAAGTTTCAGAAATTATTGTAGGAGTTATTAATAATGGATAGAAAATTACCTACAGTTGCAATAGTAGGACGGCCTAATGTTGGTAAATCAACATTATTTAATAGACTTATTCAAAAACGTATTTCCATTATGCATGATGAACCAGGAGTCACTAGAGATAGGATTTATTATGTATGTGATTGGTTATCGAGGAAATTTAATTTAATAGATTCTGGAGGATTTTCCAATAATTTAAATTTAACTTTTCAAGCAGAGATTAATACTCAAGTAGAAATTTCTATGAAGGAAGCAGATATTATTATATTTTTATTATCAGCAGTTGATGGAGTTACAAAAGAAGATATTATTATTTCTAAATTACTTAGAAAACTAGGTAAAAAAGTTATTATAGCAATTAACAAAGCTGATAATTTTGAAATGGTAATATCAACTAATAATTTTTATTCTTTAGGATTCGGGGAACCTATTGCTATATCATCAATTCACGGAATAGGAATATCGAATTTACTAGATAAAGTAATTGAGAAAATGGTTAAGAAAGATTCATTAATTAATAATGTTCTTAGAATTGGTATAATTGGTAAGACTAATGTTGGAAAATCTACATTGGTAAATGCTTGACTACAAAATAATAGAACAATTGTTTCTAATATTGCTGGAACAACTAGAGATTCTATAGATACTTTTTTAAAAATTAATGGGAAAGATATTATCCTTACAGATACAGCTGGACTTAAAAAGAATAAAAAAACTTTAAATGACATAGAGTGATATGCAGAATTAAGAACTCAATTAACAATAATGAATTCGGATATTATAGTTATGTTGATTGACAAAGGTCAATCAATTACTAATATAGATGAAAAAATTATAGGAATTCTTAAAGATGAATATAAACCAGTGATTATTGCAATTAATAAAGTAGATAAATTAAATATAGATGAAAAAAAGATTATAAAAGATGAAATTAGAAGTAAATTAAAATTCATACCATGAGTTCCTGTTATGCTTATTTCTGCAAAAAATAGAAAAAATATTGATAAATCAATTTAAATTAATTTAATTCAATATTAAAGTTCTATATATATTACTAATATTGATAAATTAATGAAATTTAAGTTAAATCAATAGGAAAGTTCTATATTTAGAA
>JABSQD010000065.1 GCA_013214765.1 Mycoplasmataceae bacterium
TCATTAGAATCAATTAATGTTGATTTAAATAAAGTTGTATTTTCTTCAATAGAAAATTTAGCTTTTAATAAATATGTTTCATCAGAAATTAAATACAATGGAAAGCAAGTTGGATTAATAGGAGAAATCCATCCATCTATTTTAAGAGAAAATAAATTCATCAGAATGGATAAAGTTAAAGTAAAATTATATTATTCTGAATTACATTTAGAAAAATTATTATAAATGTCAAATCAAATTGAAATAAAAAAATTAGATAAACAACAAAAAGGAATACACAAGTTTGATAAAGGTAGTGTATTCTCTGTTTTATTTAAAACTGCTTTTCCAATAGTGATATTGATGCTATTTAATACAGCCTATTCATTTATAGATTCATTGATGTCATCAACATATGTTGATTATGGAACCAATGATTCAGGAGTTCAATTAAACGGAGGAACTTCAATTGGTTTAGTTTTTCCATTAATGGGAATACTAATGGCTTTCCAAGTTATGGTTGCTGTTGGATCAGGATTAGCATATACTCAATCAATGTCACAAAAAGATTATGTTGGAGCAAAACAAAGACATAATGAAGCTTTATCAATGATTTTATATATAGGGATAATTACATTTGTAGTTATAGCTATTATTGGTGTTCCATATCTTTTAACAGTTTCAGGCAATTGGAATTCTCAACACTGAAATGATTCTACTTGAGAACAAGGAAATGGACAAATAGAATGAGGAATGGTGATGGATAGTTATTATTATATGATAATACTAGGAGTAGCATTTATTCCCATGAATATTAATCAATCTTATATTAGAGTTTTAAGAGCGGAAGGAAAAGGTGATATTGCTGCTTTAATTCCTATTTTAACATTTCCAATAAATATATTTTTAGATTGATTATTGATGAGTGTATTTAATTTTGGATTAATAGGTGCTGGAGTAGCAACATTAGCAGCTTCTCTTTCAGGAATGATTCTTATGTTTCTTTATATATGATGAATGGGAAAAGGAGATAAATTAAATATTAAACTTCAATGACTAAAATTAAGAATTCATAATGAAATAGCAATTATTATTCTTACATTTGCTATGGGTTCATTATTAAGAAGAATATTTGATGGAATAACAATTGCAACATTATCTTCATATATTGGAAATATTCAAGTTGATATGAATAATCCAAACGCAATTGATGTACCAAATTGAACAGGGTCTTGGACCATTATGACCAGAAGTATTAATATGGGAGCAATGCTATCTTTGGGAGTTGCACAATCAATTTCAATGTTAGTTTCATATTATTCTAATTTGGGGGAAAAAGAAAAATTAAGACAAACTATCAAATATGGATTTATGTTAATGATCGCATGTTCAATAATGGCATCCATGATATTAATGAGTCTTCAAGGTGTATTATTTAATGCATATTCTAAAACATCATATGGTTGAGAGTGAATGAATTCATTATCCATTGCATTTACACTTGCATTGATTTATTCAATTCCAGTTTCCTTACAACCCATGCCTGTTATGGTTTATGCTGGAATGAAAAAAATAAAATTAACATTATTTCATGTATTAACATTTAATGGAATTGTATTATTATTTTCTACATTAGGTTTAATCTTAAATATATCATTGTTAGAACCATTATTAATATTTGTGTTTATGGCTATTGGTGCTATGTTTGCATTTGTTATAATTATGTTTATGTTTAAATATAGTTATAAAAAATTATTATTAAATTTAAATAATATATAATTATTAAGTATGAATTAATCTAAGAAAAGAAAAGGAGAAGAAGCATGCCAGTTCCATTTAGAAGAACCTCTAAGACTAGAAAAGCAAAAAGAAGAACTCATCAAAGAGCAAAAAAACCTACAACAATAATGTGTGAAAATTGTGGTAAAAATATTAAATCGCATACAGTGTGTAAACATTGTGGATTTTATAAAGGTAAACAGGTAATTAAATCTAAAGATGAATAATTCTAATCAAGGTAAGCTTCATAATAGAAAAGAGAGAATTTTTTTTCTTTATAAAAATTATTTATTAGAAGATATTTTAAATGATTTTGCTGAATCTATTAATGATGAAGAATATAATTTTTCATCAATTCAAAAATAGTTTATAAAAGATATACTTAAAAATTTTGATAAGTTAGAAGAGGAAATTTTTAAACATATTCCTTGGCAAGCTCTAACCGCTTTTAGATAACTTTTTGGTATTTTTTTTTTTTTTTTATTAAAATCACTATCACATATTTTTTTCTATGCGT
>JABSQD010000066.1 GCA_013214765.1 Mycoplasmataceae bacterium
CAGTTATAGATGCAACTAAAAATAATATTCCTGCAATAATATCAGTAATATATAAACCATAATCATTTCCATTTAATTTAAATATATTAAAAGTAATAACATTTATCATTGAGGGTAATAATAATGAAATAACTATTATCGGAACTAAAGATAATCTTACTAAAACTAAGATATTAGGAATATTTAATTTCATTTTTTTGTTTTCCCTAATTTGGCATCACTAATATTTTCTTTTTTAAAAATAATAGATTTTGTTTTTGCTTTAATTAAAGATAAAGCAAATGTTGCATCTTTATTTCAAGTAGATGGTTTACTTTTATTTAGTTCAGTTAATATTGGTTTTAATTCATTTTTAAAATCTTCAGAAACATAAACTTCTGATAACTCTTTTGATGAAATAATTTTTTTAATAATAGTAGAAGCTTCTTTATTAATATCTCCTAAAGATCTTATTCCAACCGAAGGTTTAAAAAGCTTTAATTCTTTTTCTAAAATTTTAATAGTTTCATTTAAAGAAACAAATATAATAATTCTATTACTTTCAG
This sequence comes from Mycoplasmataceae bacterium, assembly GCA_013214765.1. Lineage (GTDB taxonomy): Bacteria > Bacillota_I > Bacilli_A > Mycoplasmatales > Hepatoplasmataceae > Tyloplasma. Next base: position 546 of record JABSQD010000066.1, read on the forward strand.
ATTTTATTCTTAATTTTCTTCTTTTATCATTTTCAACAAGTTTTTCATTTTTATCTTTTTTAGAACCAACCACAGCCACAATAATTAAAATTAATATAATAGAAAAAAATATTGATAAAAATATTCATGTTCCTATTCCCGAACTTCCAGATGATAATAAATTTGGTGTTTGCATATTTTGCTCCTCAAAATAAATTATAATTGAAAACATTGCCATTAGTATTAAAACTAATAACAATGTTTAAAGTCATACCTATAAGCCATGTTTTGTTCTACCAATCATTTATCTAAATGTTAAACACACTTTCTAGATCTAAATTCATTTCTTTGATCTAAACTCTCCTACCATAAAGGTTACCCTTTTAATTTGGATTTCTAGCTCGTGGGGTTTACCCGTTTCACCCAATTGTTTCCAATTGATTCGTCACTGTTGCACTTTAAAAGAACACCATATATAAAACTTAGGATTATCTTTTGCCGTAACATACATACATATGCCCAAGAGGTTATTTTTTCCCTCATCACGATCACTACAAACATCTCAGTCTGTACTAGCATGGACTTTCCTCTAGTATTTTTTAATACCAGCGATTGGTTGGCCATGACAAATAAATTATAACTTACTTTTAACTTTTTACTTTAGATACACAATATATTATTAGGATGAATAAAACAGGAAGAAATTTTGAAAACGAAATATCTAAAAAACTTTTAAAAATTAATAAAAGCGGAAGAGGTTTTTTTATTAAATCACCTACTCCTATGAAAATGATTAAAAGCAAAGGCAAAATAATTCCAATTTATTCAAATAAAGCTTTATGTGATTTTGTTGGAATTTATAATAAAAAATTTGTATTAATAGAAGCAAAAAATATAACTGGAGAAAGATTTATATTCGAAAGACTTAAACCACATCAAGAAAAACAATTATCCTCTATTAAAAGGCATGGTGGAATTTCCCTAATAATGTTTGGGTTGCCTAATGAAAAAATAATTATTGTTTTAAAAATAGATGATTATCTCGTTTTTAAATCACAATCTGAAAAAAAGAGTATTAATATTATTTCATTAAAAGAAATTGGAAAAATAATATCTCTTGAAGAAGTCGAGGAATATCTAAATTTTATGATATAAAATAAATTCTATTCTAACCAATTGGTATCTAATAATGTTTTAAGTTTGCTATTCTTTTCAATATTCTTATTTAAATAAGAATTATATAAAGATACCAACAATGGTCAATTCTGCTTTTTAAAATTGGACATATTGTCAATAATGATAACTATAGATTCTCATTCCTCTGAAATCATTTTTGTTAATTCAACAATATTATCATCATTAAATTCCATTGATAATTTATTTTTTATTCAAATTATCTTTATTTCAATTGTATCTTTCAATTTGGG
>JABSQD010000067.1 GCA_013214765.1 Mycoplasmataceae bacterium
ACGATGCTGTTAATCAAGGTTTGGATGGCATCATTGTTTATGTTCATAAAAAAGGCCAACAGGCCGAGTTTTATGCAAGCGGTTGGCATAATAGAGATAAAAAAATTCCTGCAAACCCAAAAGCGCTGTTTAAAATTGCTAGCATTGGCAAATTATATAATGCGGCGGCGGTCGCAAAACTTGTGGCAAATGGCACGCTTGTCCTTGATCAAACACTTGGGCATTATTTACCATCATTAGTGGGGCGTATTGAGCATGCTGATGAAATTACGTTGCGCATGTTGGTGCAGCATCGTAGTGGCATACCCAATTATACCGATCATAAAGATTTTGATTGGGGACAGGCTTTGGGCGGCGATGATCGCTTAAATTTAATAATAGGCAGCGCGGCAGATTTTAAACCAAACAGTGATTATGAGTATTCCAATACTAATTATTTATTGTTATTATGTGTATGTATAAATAATATAAAATTAAATTATATAACTTTTTCAAATAATAGATTTCCTCATTTTATTATTTTTTCAAATCATCCTGAATGAATTCATTTTTCTTATATTAGATTTATTGAAAATCAAATTAGAAATATATTTGTTCTTGATGGAATACCTATTAAAATAAGTATCAGAGGAAAGAAAAAGAGAGTATAAATTATACAATTGTTAGCAACTTTGGAATAAAAATTTATCACATATAATGATATTTTTATTTAAATAATATTAAATAAAAATAATAGGAAAGAAAAAGAAGAAAAGAAATGAAAGATCAAAAAAAAATTAAAACTATAAATCCGAAAAAAATAGTTGTAGTAGGAACTGGTGCTTTTGGTACGGCTATTGCCGAATCTTTAATTAGAGATGAAGAAAAAAATAATGAAATAGTATTATTTGGTATCAATATAAGAGAAATTAATGATATTAATAAAAATCATAAAAATTCCAAATATTATTCCTTAAAACTTTCTTCTAAATTATTTGCTTCTAATGATCCTGTAAAAACTTTTAAAAATGTTGATATTATTTTATTGGCAGTTCCTTCATCAATGATTAAAACTTCTCTTATCGAATCAATAATACCTAATTTAACAAAATCATCATATTTTATTAATTTATCAAAAGGTTTTGATTATTTAAATATTGAATTACTTTCGAATGTTATCAAAAAATATGTTCCAATTGAATTAAATAATGGTGTTTTGAAATTGGCAGGAGCTTCATTTGCTTCGGAACTCATTCATAAACAACCTACATCATTTGTTCTTGCTGCTGATAAAATTAAAATTTCAAGAAAAGTATATAAATATTTAAATAATAAAACAATGAAAATTATACCTTCAAATTCGTTAGATGCAGTTGAATGAATTTCTATTATTAAAAATACATTAGCTTTATTACAAGGTATTATTGCGGGATTAAAATATAAAGTTAATACTAGGTCTTTATTTTTTACTCAATCTGTTGTTGAAATGAAAAATTTACTTAAATCTCAAGGTTTAAGTGACTCGGCCATTTTTTCACCAGCAGGAATTGGGGATATGTTTTTAACAGGTTCATCAATGAAATCAAGAAATTATTCAACAGGATATGAAATAGGAAAAGCAAATAAGGTTACTAAAAAAACTTTACAAAAATTTACTACAATTGAAGGTATACGATCTATTGAAATTTTATTAAAACTTTCAAAAAGAGAAAATATTAATTTGAAATTAATTGAAATATTATATGATATTTTTTATAAAAAAGAAAAACCATCAAAAGTTATTGAGAATTATTTAGAAAAATTTTAAAAAATATAATTTTTGAATAAAATGATATTTTATTCATATATAATTATTTTGTATTAATAGTAAAGAAGTTTTTTGATTAAAAAACAAAATTTAAACAAAATTTAAATAAGGAGATAA
>JABSQD010000068.1 GCA_013214765.1 Mycoplasmataceae bacterium
TTTTTTCTCCCTATTATATAAAAATGTTTTAAGCCTCCACTTAAAACATTATTTTAAAATGCGTGGGGAACATTTCTATATGAATTAATTATATAATAAAATTAATTCTAATTATTTATTTTTATTTAAAACTAATTTATAATTTTAGCTATTAACATTAATATTCCACCAACAATTGCTGAAATTATAAATGATACAACTACATAAAATCATGTATTACTTTTAGTACCTAATAATATCATTACTGAATGTCAAATAAAATAAATTCCTAGTAATACTCAAATAACAGATAGTACTATTGTTAATATTGTACCAGTAGAAATAGCTGCCCCAATTAAACCAAGAGCAACTGAACCTCCGATTATTAAATTTATAAGTGTAAATATTCAAGTAATTAAACCTTTATCATTTTTTTTCATTTCTTCCCCCCCTTTTAATTTTAATTATAAACCTATTTACTATACTTTAAAATACTAATTATTATTGACATAATATAGAAATTTATTTTTCATCATTTAATATATTCTTATTTTTTATAAATATACTTCTAACTCATTAATTTATGGATTTAATACTACAGCTACATATATAGGTAATACATCTAATTCATTAATAGGTGCTAAGTATAAAGAAAAAGGAGAATTAGTCCCCTCTTTTATAAATATGGTTTATTTTTTATTAAAATAATTTGACAAATTGATAATTTCTTACCCTAGGATATAATGTGTTTTAAAATTAATTTAGTTATACTAATTTAAATTAAATACAATTTAATATTTATTTGTCATTTAATATTTTTTTTAAATCAGACATTATTAATATTGACATAAACATTTCATTCTGATAAAGTTTTCTATCTCCATTATGAGATTGATCATTTTTTTGATTAAATCCCATTTCGCCTATTAAAAATGATATCGCAAAATTTAATCACTTATTTATTACACCCCTTTTGCAAAGTTCTGAAACCATATTTTTCTCAGGAATTATTTTAAGTTTCCCTTGAGAATTAATCTTTTTAATACTTATATTATTTTTTTTACATAAAGGTCTCAAATATATATTTGTTAAATCTTGAAGCAATGCATTAACATTTCATTTTTCTAATAAAAACTCATCCATATTTTCAAGTTTAACCTCGTTATCATAAACATTCCTAATAATACATAAAAAAGTCTCTTTTGTCGAAAGACACTCAAAAGGAGAAAATAATAATTCTCTTATTAGGCTATAAATATATATCCAATTTTCTTCCATTTCATGATCATCAATATTTAAAACTTCCTTTAAAGAATTTCATGATTCTTTTCCTTTTAATTCAGCAATGCTTTCTTTTTTTGTAAATGAATCTAATATACTTATTTTCTTCTTATTATAAATTTTTTTTGCAGAATCACAACATTCTTCGTTATAAAAAGAATTATTAGGATTCAAGTAAAATTTACGTATAAGAATACATTTTTCAGAATCTTTATCAACAATATTTTTTCTAGGAATAGTTTCTCACTTAATGAACTCTTTAGATTTCTCTTCTAATAAGGATATTTTTGTGTATGTATTTAGATTGTCTTTATTTAGTATTTTAAAAATTTTGTCTTTAGTCAAAATATTATCCTTAATTTCAGAAAACATTATATATTTCTCAGAACCTATTAATGGTTTTTTTATCTCTATTAATTTTAATATCATCAATACTAATTGATAATGCCAAAGAAAGAGGTTTAATTAATTGTGGATTTTGTATAATATTTATGGCTTCCCAATATTGATTCTTTTTATATAATTCATCTCCACATTTTTTTAATTCTGACATATAATTTGGTAAAAGTGCAGCTGGTGTCAGTACTATAATCTGTTTTTTGGATTTTAATC
>JABSQD010000069.1 GCA_013214765.1 Mycoplasmataceae bacterium
AATTACATGGTTATTAAGGAAGAACAAATAAATATATTAAGACCATATCAATATTATGCAATTAAAAAAATATTGAATCTTACTAATCAAAGTAATAAAAATGGATACATTTGACATGCGACAGGTTCAGGTAAAACATTAACATCTTTTAAGGCTAGTGAATTATTATCTAAAAAACCTGAAATAAATAAAGTATTATTTGTTGTTGACAGATTAGATTTAGATGATCAAACATTAAAGGAGTTTATTAATTTTTCTCAATTTAAACAAGATATATCTAAAGTTAATTCAAGTAATGAATTAATAAAAAAATTAAATTCTAGTTCGCAAGAAGATAAATTGATTATCGTTACTATACATAAACTTTCAAAGGCAATACCAAAACTAAAAGATAATGATTTATTAAATAAAAGAACAGTATTAATGTTTGATGAGTGTCAAAGAAGTAATTATGGATCTATGATGAAAATAATTAAAGAGGGATTTACTAATTCTAATTTAATTGGATTTACAGGAACTCCGATTTTAAAATCTAATCCAGTAGAAGGACATTTAACTACTGAATCTGTATTTAGTAATGAACTACATAGTTATAGAATTGATAATGCTATAAATGATAATAATGTCTTGCCTTTTCAAATAGAGTATTACAATACTTTAAAAATGCCTAAAGGATTTGAAGATAAAAAAATAGAGGGAAGTTTAGATAAAAAGTATATTCTTGATTCTGATGAAAGAACACTTTTAATATCTAAATTTATTACTGAGAATCATTTTAATAAAACTTCATCTAAAAGATATTCATCTATGTTTGCAGTTTCTAGTATTGAGATGGCTCAAAAATACTATAATACTTTAAATGAAATTATAAAGAGAGATGGTTTAAATATAAATGTTTCAACAATTTTCTCTATACAAGAAAATGAAGATTTTAAAAACGATCCTTCTAAACATAAGTTACAAGGATTCATGGATGATCATAATGTTAAATATAAGACAACTCATAATTTAAGAGATAAAAATGGTTTTGATTCATATAGAAGAGATGTGGCAGGAAAATTAAGAAGTAAAGATATAGATATATTAATAGTTGTTAATATGTTTTTAGTAGGATTTGATGCTCCTTATGTTAATACATTATATGTAGATAAAAATTTAAGTTATCATTCTTTAATTCAAGCATTTTCAAGAACTAATAGAGTTTTGAAAGGTAAGGGATTTGGAAGGATTGTTTGTTTTAGAAATTTAAAAGAACAATCCGATACAGCAGTATTTCTTTACTCGATGAATCATGAAAATCAAATAGTATTTTTAGATACATATGAAAATTATGTAGAATCTTTTAATAAGGAATGAAAAGAATTTATTAAATTAACTTCAACTCCAGAAGATGTTCATCATAATTTAACTGATAATGAATTAAAAAAAGAATTTATTAAAAATTTTCAATCATTAAATAAAACTTTAAAATTATTAAATTCTTTTTCTAATTTTGATTATGATGATTTATCAACCGATTTAAATACTTTTGAATCATTTAGAGGACAGTACTTAAATTTGTATAATAGATCTAAATTTTCAAATGATAAGGAAATCAATTGGTATTCAGAGCCTACTTCAGAAAAAATTATCGAGTTATTTAAGAACAATAAGGCGTTAATTTGCCTATTTTCATTAGGAGCAGTAATTAGATTAATCTCTCCACATTTGAAAGATAAGAAAAGTGATCCTGCTGTAATAGTTATTGACGATAAAACTAATTTTGTAATTAGTGTATTATCAGGCCATTTAGGTGGCGCAAATGAACTAACTAAAACTATTGCTGAAAAACTAAATTCAACTCCAGAAATTACAACAGCTGCAGATGT
>JABSQD010000007.1:0-9085 GCA_013214765.1 Mycoplasmataceae bacterium
ATAAATTATGATTCGAAATGAATGAATATTTTTTTAAAACCAATCAATACATTTTCATTATTATTAGTTTATTCTATTTCTTTTCTAAGCTATTTTAGTGTCATAATTACAGATAAAATTATTCAAAAAAATATGGAGGTGATATAGTAGATGACACAATTATTAGGTTTATTAGTTTCTACACTATTAACAATAATATTAATATTATTAATTTATATATTTGTAATTAGAAGACAAAATAAAGGACAAGCACCAATTAATAAAATTATTGTTTTATTAGAATTTTATTATACTGCTTTTATTAATTTGCTTGAAGGATTATCTAATGGAAAAAATAAATGATCTTATGTTTATTTATTTACATTATTTAATTTTATATTTATTAATTGTTTAATACCTTGAATTGGTTTTGATTCTGCTGCAACATCTATAATGTTTACATTTCCATTAGCATTAATTACATTTATTATGATTTATGTAATAGGAATTGGAACAATGGGATTCATTAAATTTTGTAAACATAAGTATTCCAATCCAATGGAAATAGTTTTACAATTTGCTCCATTACTTTCAATGTCAATTAGATTATTTGCAGCAACTCTTGCAGGAGCAATTATTGGAAATGTTCCTTGGATAATTGCACAAGGAATTATTGGCAATGAATGGTATGAGAATTCAATAGCTTTATGATTTCCGATATTCCAAATATTATTTATGTGAATATGAAAAATAGCAGAAACATTTTTATCTTTGATACAAGCATTTGTTTTTATGACTTTAACAGTTATATTTTGATCAATGGATACTGGAACAACTTGATCAAGAAAAGAAAGAGCTTTGGAAAAACAAAATCAAGCTCATAAATTAGCAATTGAACATTTCGATAAAATTAATAAAAAAGATAAATCTACTAAAGTAATATCTAAGGAAAGATTGGAAAAATAAAATGTTGAAAGAAAAAAAAATAGAAAAAAAAGAAAATTCTAAAAATGAAAAATATATTAATATTGCTGGTTATGTAATATTAATTATCACTGTAATTTCTCTTGTAATATTAGCTATTGTTTCTGCAATATTTGGATTTAATGAAGCTATTTCCATGGGTACAGCCGGTATTCCACTTTCCTTTCAGTATGCATTAGCATTATTTATATCAACATTAATTTCATTAGTTATAATCGTGATAATTGTTTATAAGTTTTTTTGAAATCCAATAAACAATCATTTAGAAATTAGAAAAGAAAATATTATTACTAATATTGATGCTGCCTCTTATAAAAATAAAGAAGCAGAAAAAAATTATTCCAGGTCATTAAAAACTAAAAAAGAAGCAAAAGAAGAAGCAAAAGATATTATTTCCAATTCTAAAAAAATAGCAATAAATGAAAAAAAAGAAATTTTGGATGAATCCAAAGATCAATTTATTAAAATAATTAAATATTCAAGAACACAAATTGGAAAAGAAAAGGAGCAAATGAGACAAGAAATTAGACAAGAAATTTTAGAAACTTCCCTTTTGGTTGCTGAAAAAATAATTGAAAAAGAAATTAATTCTGAAACAAATAAAAAAATGATAGAGGAATTAATATCTTCCTTTGATATAAAATAAAAATATGAACATAAAAAATAAACAGTATGCACAAGCTATATATGAAATTTCAAAAGAAAATAATCAAGTTGAGGATTATTTAAATTTATCTATGGCAATCTTAGATGTGGATTTAAATAATTCAGAATTATTTACATATTTAGAACATTGAGATGTTAAATTAGAGGAAAAGAAAAAAATTATTAAAGATATTTGTAATGGCATAGAATATTATGAAAATTGATTATTAATATTAATTGACTTAGGAAAAACGAGAAATATAAAAAATTTTATAAATGAATTTATTAAAATTTATAATAAGGAAAATAATATAGTTAAAGGATATGCTTGAACAACAAAACCAGTAAATAAAGAAATAATTAATATATTAGAAGAAAAATTATCTAAAAAATTAAATAAAAAAATAATGTTAGAAAATAGAATTAATAAAGAAATCATTGGAGGAATTAAAATCGAGGTTGAAGGAAAAATTTGAGAAAATACAATTAAAAATAAAATATTACAATTATTAAAAGAAGGAAGTGATTTTTATGAGTAAAGTAATAGAATTAAGTACAATCATTAAAGAAAAAATAAAAAATTATAATCTTAAAATTAAAACTTCAGAAGAAGGAAAAGTATTAACTATTGCTGATGGTATTGCATCTGTTTCAGGATTAGATAAAACTAAGTCGGGTGAATTATTAGTTTTTCCAAAAGAAACATATGGAATGGCTCTTAATCTTGAAGAAGATTCAATAGGAGTAATTATTTTTGGTAGTTTTTCTCATATTAAAGAAGGAGATTTAGTTTTTAGAACCAATGAGGTTGTTGAAGTTTCTGTCGGAAATGGATTAATTGGTAGAATTATTGATCCTTTAGGAAAATCAATTGATGGTAAAGGAAAAATAATTTTCGAAAATAAAAGACCCATAGAAAGAATTGCTCCTGGAATAATGACAAGAAAATCTGTTTCGAAACCAATGGAAACAGGTATTTTATCTATAGATTCAATGATACCCATTGGCAAAGGACAAAGAGAATTAATTATTGGTGATAAAAAAACAGGTAAAACATCTATTGCAATAGATACAATTTTAAATCAAAAAGGAAAAAATGTTAAATGTGTTTATGTATCAATAGGACAAAAAAATTCTACACTCGCAAATACAGTTAGGAAACTTGAAAATGGAAAAGCTATGGAGTATACAACAATTGTGGCTGCAAATGCATCAGAATCTAATGCCACACAATATATTGCTCCTTATTCAGCGATGGCAATTGCTGAAGAATGAATGGAAAAAGGTGAAGATGTTTTAATCATTTTTGATGATCTTACTAAACATGCGGTAGCCTATCGTGCAGTTTCGCTTCTTTTAAGAAGACCGCCAGGAAGAGAGGCATATCCTGGAGATGTTTTTTATTTACATTCAAGATTATTAGAGAGATCTGCCAACCTTAATGAAAAATATGGTGGTGGATCAATTACTGCATTACCGATTGTAGAAACTCAAGCAGGAGACATTTCAGCATATATTCCAACAAATGTTATTTCAATTACGGATGGTCAAATATTTTTAATAACCGATTTATTTAATGCTGGTCATAGGCCAGCAGTTGATGCTGGACAATCTGTCTCAAGAGTTGGTGGAGATGCTCAAACAAAATTAATTAAGAAATTATCAGGAACACTTAAATTAAAATTAGCATCATATAATGAACTTAAAACTTTTTCACAATTTGCTTCGGATTTAGATCCACAAACAAAAAATATTTTAGATAATGGTGAAAAAATTATGAGTCTTATGATTCAAAAACAATATTCTCCTTATTCTCAAGAAATTCAAGCATTCATATTATTTATAATTAGTGAAGATATGCTTAAAAACATTTCTTTAAAAAAAATAACAGAATTTAAAAATGAATTGATTAAAAAAATAAATTCAAATAAAGAATTAAAATTAATTAAAAAAGAGTTTGTAGATATAAAAGAATTAAAAAATTCTACAAAAGAAAAACTTATTCAAGAATTAAATAAATTTATTAAGGAATTTAATAAATAAGAAAGAATCATTATGGCAACATTAAGACAAATTAAAGAACAACAAAATTCAGTATCTACAATAAATAAAATTACTAAAGCAATGAAACTCGTTTCATCAGCAAAATCCCAAAAAGCAATTAAAGAAATGAGAAAATATAGAGATTATTTTAAAAAAATAGAGGAAATTATTTCTGATTTAATAGATGATAAAAAAAAGAAAGAATTTTTTAAAGGAGTTTATTGAATTTTGATTATGTCTGACTTGGGACTTGCCGGAGGATATAATCATAATATTATTAAAAAAATTAACACTTCTCTTAAAAAAGAAGATAAATTACTTATTATTGGTAATAAGGGTTTAAGTTTTTTTAAAAAAAATAAAAAAATTTCAGAATTATTTACATTAGGTAATTTGCTTGAGGGAAATAAATTATCCGAATTAACGACAAGAATTAAAACAGAATTTTATGATAGAAATATGAAAGTAAATATTCTTTATACAAAATTCGAATCACAAATAGAATTTTCTCCCGAAATAAAAACAATACTTCCAATTCAAAAGAAAGAGTTAAATAATAAAGAAGTTATTAAAAAACCCAAACCAATAGTTGAGTATGAGCCAGAAAAAGAATTTTTATTAAAAGAATTGGAAAGTTTATATATACATTCATTTATAGTTTCTATCTATAAAGAATCACAATCATCGGAACATACATCAAGAAAAAATGCAATGGAAAATGCTTCTATGAATGGTGAAGAATTATTAGAAAAATTAAATATTGAATATAATAGAGGAAGACAAGCCAAAATAACTCAAGAAATTTCAGAAATAATAGGAGGAGCAGAATCGCTTAAATAGAATTATGAAAATAGTAAAAACAGATAGCTTAGGAATTGAAATTCTCAATAAAATAATTTTAGATGAATCAGGAGATATAATTAAATTAGTCAAAACCAAAAAAAAATTAATTAATGGTTATGATGATGAATTGTTTATAGTGTTTGAAGTATATGATCAAAATAAAATAATAGGATATTTCTCTCTTAAAAAAGAAACTTATGTGTGTTGAACAAAAAAATATAAATTGAAAGGAATTGAAATATAAAATGGCAAAAAATATAGGTAAAATTTTTCAAGTAATTGGTCCAGTTGTAGATGTTAAATTTGAAAATACAAAATTACCTCAACTAAACGAAGCATTGTTTGTTAAATTAGAAAAAAACAAAAAATTAGTTTTAGAAGTTGCGGCCGAAATTGGAGATAATGTAGTTAGAACAATTTCTATGGGATCATCTGATGGTTTGGTTAGAGGAATGGAAGTAGAAGCAACTGGTGCTCCAATTACTGTTCCAGTAGGCGAAGGTGTTTTAGGAAGAATAATTAATGTTATTGGAGAACCACAAGATGGTTTAGGACCGATAGAGACAAATCATTTTCTTCCCATTCATAGAGAAGCACCAGCATATGATGAACAATCATTATCAATGGAATTATTCGAAACAGGAATTAAGGTTATTGATTTATTATTTCCCTTTGCAAAAGGATCGAAAGTTGGTTTGTTTGGGGGAGCCGGAGTAGGAAAAACAGTTCTTATTACTGAATTAATTAATAATGTTGCTCAAGAACATGGAGGATTATCAGTATTCGCAGGGGTAGGAGAAAGAACTAGGGAAGGAAATGATTTATTTCATGAAATGGCAGAATCAGGAGTCTTAAATAAAACAGCCTTAGCTTTTGGACAAATGAATGAACCGCCTGGAGCTAGAATGAGAGTTGCCTTAACAGGTTTAACAATGGCAGAATATTTTAGAGATAAAAGAGGACAAGATGTTTTATTATTTATTGATAATATTTTTAGATTTTCACAAGCTGGTTCAGAAGTTTCGGCACTTTTAGGTAGAATGCCTTCAGCAGTTGGTTATCAACCAACTTTAGCTGATGAAATGGGTAGACTTCAAGAACGTATTACTTCAACACAAAAAGGTTCTATCACATCTGTACAAGCAGTTTATGTTCCTGCTGATGATATTACTGATCCAGCCCCAGCCACAACTTTTATTCATCTTGATGCTTCTATTGTTTTATCAAGAGATATATCATCAAAAGGAATTTATCCAGCCGTAGATCCTTTAGAATCAAATTCATCATTATTAGATCCTCAAATTGTAGGAGAAGAACATTTTCAAGTTGCTAATAATGTAATAAATATTTTACAAAAGTATAAAGAACTTCAAGATATTATTGCTATTTTAGGAATGGATGAACTTTCAGAAGAGGATCAAAAAATTGTTAATAGAGCTAGAAGAATACAAAAATTTTTATCACAACAATTTCATGTCGCTGAAGTATTTACTGGGTTGACAGGAGTGTTTATATCTAGGGAAGATACAGTTAAATCTTTTAAAGAAATAGTTGAAGGTAAATTTGACGATATACCAGAAGATAATTTCATGTTTAAAGGAACAACAGACGATTTAAAAAAATAATATATGAAAAAATTTAAAATATCAATATCAACACCAGTTGGAAAAAAATTTGAAAGTGATGAAGTAGTGATGATTAATGCAAATTTATCGGAGGGTAGAATTGGTATTATGGCAAATCATTCTCCATTAGTTTCGTCATTAAAAATTTCAGACTTTTCAATTAAATTTAAAAATGGTTCAGAAGAAATAGGAGTTATTCACGGCGGAGTATTTAGTGTTGTTAAAAATGAAGTAACAATTCTCACAACAAGATTTGATTGAGGAGATGAAGTAAATATTTCTGAAACACAAAAAGAAATTAAAAATATAATTAATCAACTTCAATCTGATGTAAAAAAAGTTGAAGCAGAGTCTTTGAACAATAGATATAAATATGCAGAACTTAAATTAAAAATAAAAACATATAAAAAAAATTAATTCTATTATTATATAATATTATTGATATGAAAAAAAATTTGTCTAAATTATTCTCTATAATAATATTATTTATTCTTTCTTTCTTTCTTTTGGATAGTATACAATATAAAACATTTTCTTCCAATAATGTGAGTTTAGATTCTAATAAAAATTCACAAACAAATAAATCGTTGTGAGGAGTTGGAGCAGGAAAAAAATGAAATGATCATGTTATGGCTCCTTTTGTTGATATGGCTGCTTGAATTACTTCAGGACCAAGTAATGATGGAGCTCCAGTGATAACTAATTATGCAAATGGTGTAGGAAATGTTAAATATTATAATTTAGGATTTATAAATTATGTTACCCAAAAAAATTCAAATGAGGGTTCTCATAAAGAAAAATTTTACCAAACACAAAGCGGTGAAAAAGCACTTCGATGAGGTTGGGGAGGTTGATCAACTTTAAATGAACAAGGTGGTAGCACTAATGATCAATATAAAGGTATTAAAAAAAGTATAAAAGATTTTAGAAATATTGGTGGAGATATTGCAGTTTCTTTTGGTGGAGCAGTTGGTACGCCATTTTGAATGCAAACAAATGATGAGGATATTTTATATAATACATATAAAGATATTGTTGAAGGTTATGGTTTAACTACTATTGACTTGGATATTGAAGGAACAGGCCAAAACATTAATAATAATAAGATTAATGCTAAGGCCATTAAAAGACTACAAGATGAAACGGGTGTAGAAGTTAGTATAACTTTACCTACTTTGAAAAGTGGTTTAATCTATGATGGAAAAGAAGCCTTAAGACCTTATGTAAAAGAAAATGTTAAAATTTCTTCAGTGAATATAATGGCAATGTTAATGGCTTCTGGAGATACCGAAGGAGAAGCAGCCATTAGTGCTATGAAGGTATTGAATGGACAACTTAGAACAATGTATGAAAAAGAACTTAATATTGTTTTATCTGAAGAAGATGCTTATGCAATGATGGGTGTTACAAATTCAGTTGGACATGAAGGGTTTTATGACTTTAGCTTAAAAGAAGCTAAACAAGTAGTTGATTTTTCCATTGAGAAGAAAATAGGAATGCTTTCTTATTGGAATGCAAATAGAGATGCAAATGAAAAATCGTGAGGTAATGATACAAATATAGGTTTTTATAATTCTTATGCTTTTGGGAAAATATATCGTGAATTTGAAGATTTTGATGATTCTGGTATTGAATTAATTCCTCCAGTAATCACAGCAGAAGATGCTACGTATCATGAAGCTTCTAATTTAGTAATACTTAATTGATCAATTAAAGATGGACAAATCACTGATGAATCAGCACAAGAAAAAGGAAAGGTCACATCAATAACTATTTCCAGTGACAAATTATTAAGTGATTATATCAATATTGCGGAAGTTAAGCCAACTGACACATCTCTTCAATTAATTGTAATAGCAGGTAAAAAATATGACGACATAAAATTAAACTTTACATATAAAGGTGAAGCAAATAATAGTGAAGAAAAAGGAGAAGAAGTTGAATTTGAAACAATATTAGTTGGAGAAGAAGTTAAGCCAGTTTCCCCAATTATTACTCCAGGAAAAGCTTCTGTAGCAGGAAATAAAATAACATTTAATTGAATAGTTAAAGATGGCGAAATTACTGATGATTCTCCTCAAGAATTAGGTAAAGTAACATCAATTAAAATTTATAGTGAAAAATTAGATGAACTTGGGGGTTTTGTTAGTTCTATTGAACCAGATGCCACAACTCATACAGTAAATATGTATAACATTCCTGCTCAGACATGAAAAGATTTTAAACTAGATTTCGAATATACAAGTATAACAAATAGTGATATATATCAAGGAGAACAAGTTTCTTTACCGCAAGCAACAACTCTTGAAATTACCGAAGTAGTTCCTCCAACCTTCACTTTTTTTAAACCTCAAATAAATGGAAATTCAGTAAAATTTAGTTGAGAAGTTGAATGGGAAAATATTGACCATTCTTTTCAAGAGAAGGGACATATACGTAGACTTGTTGTTAAAAGTAAACAAATGAACCAAGACGATGTTCAAATTGATATTATTTCAGAAGACGCATCTTTTATAGAAATTAATAATTTACCAGACAAAGAATACTCTGATGTTAAATTGCACGTAAGATATAGTGGAACAGAAATTCCTCGTTTAATTGATGTAATTTTAGATTTACCAACTATTACAATAGGAGGAGATGAAACCGAAATTACCGAAGTAGTTTCTCCAACTATTGCAGCAACAAGAGTTGAAATTGAAGGAACTTCAGCAACATTCCATTGAACAATTAAAAAAGGACAAATTACTTCTGAAAACCAAGAACAAGGTACAGTAATATCAATTAAAATTTCTAGTGAAAAAATGAATGGTGAAGGAGTTGAAATTCCTCCTGTTAATAATTCTTCATTATCAATTAAAATTACGGGTTTAAAACCAGGTGAATATAGAGATGTAAAATTAAACTTCCTTTATAAAGGGTCACAGATAGTTGCTGAAGAAAAAGGAAAAGAAGTATCTTTATCG
>JABSQD010000007.1:9427-14784 GCA_013214765.1 Mycoplasmataceae bacterium
GAAGAAAAAGGAAAAGAAGTATCTTTATCGACAGCAATAATTCCTGAAGATGAAGTAGAAATAGATGAAGTAGTTTCTCCAATTATTACAGCAACAAGAGTTGAAATTGAAGGAACTTCAGCAACATTCCATTGAACAATTNAAAAAGGACAAACTTCTGAAAACCAAGAAAACTGCAACATTGTTGTTTATAAACAACAAGAAAATTTATTTACATACAATGTAACTGGTTTAAATGAAACAACAAAATACTCAAATATTAATATTATTATTGATGAAAATATCGAAATACCACTTGAACAAAATGGTAATATAATAGATTCTATTACAGGCGGAGAAGTCGAAATAGTCAAATTCACCCTTTCCCCAATGTTAATTTTAGGAATATCATTAATAGGATTAGTAATATTTGCTTTGATTATTTCAACAATATTTTTTAGTGTTAAAAGAAAAAAAAATAAAAAGATAAATTCTTTTTATGATTATTTAAAATAAATTATTTAGATATTTATATTATTAAATCATGCAGTTATAATATTTCATATCCCTGTATCAAAACATGTATCTAAAAAAATAATTAATAAAAAACACAATATCATTCCAATAATTGTATAAAATGTAAATTTACATATTATTTTAATTCCGAACCCTATTAATTTAAATACTATAGAAATAATTGTAAAAATCCCTACTATAATTGCTATTAATATTAATCATGCTTCCCATCCCATTTTTTGATCTCCTAATTATTTATTATAATTATAACTATTAATCTTGAAAAGAATTATATAATTATAATAATGTTAAAATTAAGAAGAGTATCAAAAAAATTTAATTTCAATATTGTTGAAAAAACAATTAAAAAAGAAGAATATTTAGTGACTGAAGCAGCAGCGATAGAATCAATTTCTGCAAGAAGCGAAAATAACTTTGCTATTGTTATAACTAGTGATACAAATATTGAATCAGTCCTTGATAAAATAAGCATTATTATTATTTGTGAAACTAAAAAATTAGGTGAAGATGTAAAGAATAAATTTATAAAATATGGTAAACCAATTTTATATTCACATTTTAAAAAAAGAGAAACAATTTCTATTTTAGATTCTTATTTATTGAAGAAAAAACAAACACCAGAAAGAGTACATGGGACATTACTCACAGTATTTGGGAGTGGAGTTTTAATAATTGGAAAATCAGGAATTGGAAAATCAGAGCTTGCCCTTGAATTAATAAATAGAAAGCATTTATTTGTTGGGGATGATGCAATTGATGTAATATCATTTGCGGGAATTCCAATGGGTAAAGCACCAAAAATTTCTAGAGATTTTATTGAGGTAAGAGGAGTCGGGATAATAAACATTAAAGGGATGTTTGGTATTCAATCCATTATTAAAGAATCTAATATTGATTTAATAATAGAATTAGTTAATTTAGAAGATGTAAAAACTTCTGTTAATAGGTTGGGTAAAGAATATTCAAAAAGAGAAATAAATGGAATTGAAATTCCATTAATACAGATACCCCTTTCCTCTGGAAGATCAGTTGCTCCTGTGGTTGAGGCTGCAGTCATTGTTTTTAAGCAAAGAATTTCAAATGAATATATTGCAGTAGATGATTTAACTAAAAGACTGAACAATGAATTATAAAAAATAAAAGCATCCTTATGTTATGAATAAAATAATATTACCTTTAATATCAAATGGACATATAGTCAATACGCCGCCAACTTTATTTGGTTTTGGTATTTTTCCTGTGTATGGTGTTTTATTATGTATTGGTTTTTTTTGTTCTTTTGCTTGAGCATTTGTTGAATGAAATAAAAAAGGTTACAGAACATCAGATTATATTCAAATATCAATATTTGTTACTATATTCGCATTATATGGAGCAAAAATTTGGTACATCATATTTGAACCAATTAAATCTTTTGAAAATGTTGGTAGTATTTTAGATGTGTTCATAATAATATTTATTCCTTCTTTCGGTAGATCAATAATGGGAACAATTGTTTTTGCTCCAATAGGAATTTGAATATATAAAAAATTTTGAGGCCCGGATATGGACACTTTGAAAATAATTGATATAATGATGCCAGCATTATTTTTAGGTCAGGCAGTAGGAAGATGAGGAAATTTAGCTAATCATCAAATATTTGGTTCAGTAGTTGATGGAGATTCATTAAATTGACTTCCGACTTGAATTAAGGAAAATATGTTTATAAAATTTGAAGGAGAATTAATTGCTAAGTATAGAAATCCATTATTTCTATATGAATCTATTGCAAATATATTATCGTTTTTATTTATATTAATAGTATTTAAATTTAATAATTTTTGAAAAAAAGGAACTACAGGAATGACATTTTTTATTTTATATGGATTAATTAGAGTTGTGATGGAACCAATGAGAGATCCGCACTTTGTCATGGGATGGGGAAATACAATAAATGGTTTTCCATTAATTCCCACCTCTTTTATTGCAGCAATTATTATTATGATAGTCAGCATTGCAATGTTAATTCGTTTTCAGTTAGTAAATGTATCAAAAAATAAAATATATAAAATTAAATATTAATTAACAAGATATAATAAAATATAATGAATAAAGTAGATTTAGTTATCATAGGTGCTGGACCAGCAGGTTTAACATCCGCCATATATGCATCTAGATCAGGCTATAAAACTATAGTTATTGAAAAATCAGCACCTGGTGGAAAAATGAATAATACCCACAAGATAGATAATTATCCAGGATTAGAAGGAAAAGAAGGTTGAGAATTTTCAATGTCATTTTCTGCACAAGCCAAAAATTTTGGAGCAAAAATTATTGGTGGAGATGTAGTTGAAATTAAAAATTTAGATTCAAAAGATTCGAAAATAGTTGTTTTAAAAAATGATATAGAATATATGTGTAAAACAATTATTATAGCTACAGGGTTAAAACCTAAAAAATTGGAAGTTGTTGGATATGATAAATATTTTGGAAAAGGAATTTCTACTTGTGTTGTTTGTGATGGAGCTTTTTATAAAGGGAAGGATATTGCTATTATTGGTGGAGGAAATTCCGCAATAGAAGAATCATTATTTGTATCAGATTTAGTAAATAAAATATATATTATTAATAAATTTTCTGAATTTAACGCAGAACAAATTACATTAAATAAATTAAAAGGATTAAAAAATATTGATTTTTTTTATAATACAAATGTTATAAAAATATTAGGAAAAAATGATAAAGTATCAAGTATTAAAATTAAAAATGTAAATACTAAAAAAGAAAAAGAAATTAATATTTCAGGAATATTCACATACATTGGGTGAAATGCAGAAAATTTTTTTATAAAAGATAAAGAAATGCTTGATAAGAATGGTCTTCTTATTATAGATAAAGAAAATATGCAAACAAAATATAAAGGTGTATTTGCTGCAGGAGACATTGTCTCCAAACAATTTAAACAAGTTACAATAGCAACTTCTGAAGGAACTAAATCAGCACTTGAAGCAGTTAAATATATGAATAATTTGTAAAAGGAGTATATTTAATATAGTGGAAATAAAAAAATCTTTTTCAGAGTTTATTAAAAATGAAATATTAAAATATGATTGATCTAAAAAAGAATGATTAATATTATTTCATTCCTTTTTGATATCGAATGGAACTTTGGTAAAGGATAAATTTTCTGTTTCAACTACGTTATTCCAATGAGAAAAAAAATTTATAGAATTTTTTAATGAATTTTGAAAAATAGAAGTTTGTGTAAAGAGAACTAAAAATTTAATTAAATTCGAAGTTAGCGATAAAGAATTTATCAATAAAATAATGTCAAAATCAGAAATGCCTATTCTTAATCATATTGAAAAAAGTAAAGCATATCTCGCTGGAGTATTTATTGGGAAAGGTTGAATAAATTTACCTTCTTCTAGATTTTATCATTGTGAAATGAGAGTTAAAAATATTACTGAATCACTTGATTTGCAAGAAGTTTTGGATTCATTAGGAATTAAATCAGCAACAATTTCTAAAAAAGGATGATATTTAACTTATATTAAAAAATCAATAGATATTTCAAATTTTATAAAAGCAGTTAATGCTTCGGAATCTGTAATGATTTTTGAAGATTCTAGAATTGAAAGAGATTTTGTTGCAACATATAAGAAAATGGAATCTATTGAAAAATATAATTATGAAAAATCTCATAAAGTTTCTGTCAAACATATAGAATCAATAAATAAAATATTAGGAACAATTTTTTTTGAATCTTTGGATGAGAATAAAAAAATATTAGCAAAATTAAGATTAGAAAAACCAAATTATTCATTATCTGAGTTACAAATGGAATTTAATTATAGAAATAATAAAAATTTTTCTAAATCAACAATCAGTAATTGGTTGAATTTGATTGTTGAATTATCAAATTTTAGGAAATAATTATGAAAATAAATTTATTATCGGAAAATCGGTCACCTTTTTTGTGAGGAATATGAGGAATATTAACAATATTAATGTTAATGATTATATTTTTGACAATAATATATTTTACATATTTAAACAAAAAATCACAAAAACCTTTTTTAACTGTTAGAAAAATAACTATTTTCGCAACCTTTTTATCATTATTTTTAATTCAAGTTTTTTTATTTAAACCCCTTTTAGATTTACCGATTCCATTTTCATTTGATAGCATTACTATAATAGCTGTTGGTTTTATATTTGGGCCGCTTGAAGGAATTTTATTTGGTTGGGTAGCTGACACAATAAGAGTTTTAATTCATGGTTGATCTTATCAATTTCTTCCTTCACTAATGTATCCTATGATAGGAATCATATCGGGTTTATTTGGTTTAATATATTGAAATTTTAAAATTATCCCTAAATGAAAATCAATATTAATATTTCAAGTCATTATAATTTTTCTTTTTATTATAGTATTTCCTATAGAATATGGTTTATCAATAATAGCCTCTTCAAAAGATAGTAGAATGATTCCTACGCTTTTAACCACAATCATAACTTTTATATTTATGGAATTGATGTTTGTATACATAATATTCAGCAATCATTCGTCAGGAAATTTTGGAAAAAATCAAATGTTTATGTTGATGTTAATTACTTGTATTGCATTATTTGATAGAACAATGGAATTAATCATAAGACCATTTACACAATATTTTTTAGGATATGAAAAAAATTATATAATTGCACTTTATACTAGAATATTATCTTCAACATATTTAATACCTACTGTATCATTTACATCGTTTATTTTAATTAAAACAACTACATATGTTTTGGGATTATTATAATTTAATTATTATATTTATGTTTAAATATGATAATGATTTCGCAACACCAAA
>JABSQD010000070.1 GCA_013214765.1 Mycoplasmataceae bacterium
TAACAAACATCAGTATAAAAATAATATAGTCATTTAGACTAATGAATATTATATAAATAATATTAGAAACAGAGCATAATGCTCTGTTTTGCTTTATATTAAAATAGAATCAAGTTTTATAATAAAAATAATAAAGGAATATTAAAATTAGTTAATTCATTATTAATAATAACTATAATATTTACTTATCTCAATATGATGGTTTATTTATAAAAGAGGGGACTGATTCTCTTTTTCCTACACTTAGCACTTATTAATGAATTAGATGTATCACCTATATATGTAGCTGTAGTATTAAATCCATAAATTAATGAGTTATAAATAAATGTATCTAAAGGTAAGAATAGTAGCATTATCTATTAGTGTATTATTAATAATCACTTTGTTACTTGAATATATTTCAACTTTTCCTAAGATAATTGTATTAGTGATATGAATATCACTATAAGGAGAGATAGTTAATGTTTCTCCTGTTTCAACTTATTATTAGTAGGAATGATGGCTGTTAATATGGGTGGACCAGTTAATAAGACAGCATATGTATTTGGTACAATAATGGTTTCTTTATCAACAACAGGTTTTGAAGCAGGTGGAATATATATGGCAGCTGGAATGGTTCTGTCATTATCAATTGCAATAGCAACTTGTTTTAAAAGAAACACTCTTTGAGATGATGATAAAGAAGGTGGAATAATTAATTGAATTATGGAGCATCATTTATAATTGTATGTTCCGTCGACTCCAGTCATTCCTGACAAAAAAGGAATGCCATTAATATTTATTGTTTTAGGAATAAAACTAGTGCAATAATAGTTATTGGTGGAATAATATATTTAGTTATAAGAAATAGAAACAAATCAAATAATGAATAATAAATTAAAGTATTATTTTCTATTTAATATTAATTTGCATTATTTTTTTATGTTAAAAATAATAAAATAATTGAAGTTTTTGTTATACAGTGTATATACAAATATAATAGATTATATATACACATATTTTTAAGTTAAGGTATAATCTTATTTATAATGAGTAAAAAAATAATCAAAAAAGTTTTAGATAAAGTTCGTGAATCAGCAAAAGATAAATTTAGAGATTTAACTGGAATAAAAGAAATTTTAGATAAGTTAGAAAGAGATAAAGATTTAATAAATGAAATTGATATAGATATTCAAAATTCAAATAAACAAGCACAGACACAAGCTATTATAATGGGTGTTCCTTTTGACAAATATGAAGAGCAAAGAAATTTGAAAGATAAATGTTTACTAATAGTAGAAAATAATGAAAAAGAAACTATAAAAATTTCTTTAGAAGAAAAATCTTTTTTAGACATTTGAAAAGGAACTACTTTTAATTGTAGATTAGTAAAAGATGAATATGTAAATGTGTTTTTTTCTCTTCGATCTAAAGGAGTTATTGAACGTGTGACGAATATAGATAAAACAAACAAAAACAAATATTATGCAGACACAGTTATACAAACAAAATTCAAATTAATTGTAGAAGAATAAAAATAATAAAAAAATGAAAAATAAAATTCAAAATTATAGAAGCAATAAGAATATTAATTTAGAAGAACTAGATTTAACAAAAAAAGTTCATTATATTTTTGGGAAAAATGGTTCAGGAAAAACAAAAATGTCAAGAGAAATTACATCTTTAAAAGATATGCAATCATTAGTTTTTAATGTTGATTATATAGCTAATAATATTTATGAAGAAAAATTAAATGAAAATGGAAAAAAAGAATTAATTTTAAGCAATACCAGAAAAGATAAAACATATAAAATTTTTTTATCTAGTGATTTAAAAT
>JABSQD010000071.1 GCA_013214765.1 Mycoplasmataceae bacterium
AAAATGATAACTTTCTGGGATAACTTGAGAAACTCAGAATTTTCTATGAAAAATCTAAGATAATATGAAAAGTTATTTGTCCTATTATATCCTACCTGAGTAGCAGCCCACGGTCGTTTCGAATTAACAACTTTATTAATAACATCAAGTCTATTCTTAGAGCTTAATCTTTCTATGTTATCAATAATAATAAAATTATTATTTTCCTTAAATTTTAATTCTATACTATCTTTTATAGATTTTGTAAGTATATCTATTTCAATATTATTATATTTTTTCAAAAATTCATTTCTATCATCTAAAATTTGTTTTTTATTTTTCATTGCATTTTCAGCCAGAATAAGGGATGTCTGAACTGGAGAAGGAATAAATTTCAAAAAAGAATTAGCAATAAATAAGTAACGATGAATTTTTGATTTTAATTCTTTCTTTTTAGAAACTTTATTCTTATCTATATTTTTTTTATTTTCTTTCACCAATTTATCAAATTCTTCATCAAGTTCTGGTTCATAAATATTCTTAAATATTTCTTCTATATTTTTAGATTTATAAACTTCTCAAGAGTCTATTAAAGAAATGTTTAAATTATTTTCACTTTTTGAAAATTTAAATTTTATTTCATCCTTATTTTTATTCTTATCCGGTCCCTTAATTCAATTAATCAACCCTTCTACAAAATGTGTTTTTCCAGATCCTCAAGGAGCATCGATATATGTAATTAATGATTTATTTTTTAAAGAATCAACAGTTATATTTAAGTCTTTTTTATTTTCAAATATTAATTGTTGTTCTTCTCCGACCTTTAAGTCCTCATTCTTAACAACTCAAGAGTCCTCCATTAGATCTTTAAATAAAACAAAAGGATGTTCTTTATTTTTATTTTTTAAATCTTTATATGTTTTTGAGTAATCACCATTTGATATTGCAGAGGTGTTTATATAATTTGGTTTTTTAATATTCAAAGCCATTATTCAAACCTCTCTTCATATTTGTTGACTATCTCTCTATTATGCAATTTAGCATTTCCAGAAACTCTTGCATCATCCAAAATATTCACACTCCCATATATTTTAGAGTTATCATGAACCTCTGATTCACCATAAATATTAACGAACCCTGAAATTTCAGGAGATCCACTTATCTTTGTTTTTCCAAACACTTTACTATATCCTGCAATTTTTAATTTCTTACTTTCGTCTCCTTCATCTCCTTTTATTTTAGAATCACCGAAAATGACAGCATTTCCTGAAATTTTTCCCTTTTCAATATTTACATTGCCAAAAATTGAAGCATCGCCTTCGAATAAAGAATCTTTAATAATAATTGATTCCCCTACCTTGTTTTGAAAAATTAATTTATTAGATTTTAATTCGGATGTTTCCATTGATATTTTTCCCTCTATTTTTTGATAATTTTTTAATCCTGAAATATTAGTTTTTGTAATTTTTCCTTTTTCCTCATTAGTCGAATTCAAATATTTAATATCAGACAATTTTGAAGAATTTTTAATAATAAAATTATTTATTCTAGAAGAATTAATAGTTGAATCTAAAGAAATTTCAATATTTTCTAAAATTGAATTTTTAATTATCGAATCCGAAATTTTAATATTCTCTAATTCTGAATTTATTACTATTGATTTTTCATATACTTAAGAAGTTGAATTAACATTGTTAATCTTCTTGTATGACT
>JABSQD010000072.1 GCA_013214765.1 Mycoplasmataceae bacterium
CTTCATCACCGCTTTTTGATGAGCTTTTTAGGGTCATAATTGTTTTTGACCCCGAAATTTCAGTTGTTTGGCCTATGAATAGTACAGACCCATCCTGGAGCATTGTACTGGTAACAGTATAGCTAATCTCAGAATACCTATAATAGTAACATTCCAGAATCTTCCGGATCTCAGACAACTATTTTTTCTTCACCTCAATCATATAACATTTCTTCTTCCTCTTCAAATGTATCAACATATCTAGATATGTTTAAATTATATTCATTTTCTTTTATTTCATCCATAGATACTTTTCTTGAATATTTATCTATATCTTTTCTATCAGAATATGTATTTACTATTTTCTCTATATGTTTATCTAGTAATTGATTTTGGTTTTTATTTTTTTCAAATTCTTGTGAAGCATCAATAAATAGAATATCTTTATTATCTCTATTCTTTTTGAATACCATTATAATTGCTGGAATTGATGTTCCAAAGAAAAGATTGGCAGGTAGTCCAATAACTGCATCTAAATAATCTTTATTTTTAATTATTTTTTCTCTTAATCTAGATTCAGAGTTTCCTCTTGAAAGAACTGAATTAGAAAATACCGTAGCCATAACTCCATCATCTTTTAAGTGATGTAGCATATGCATTAAGAATACATAATCAGCATTACTCTTAGGAGGAAGTTCTCCATATTCAGAAAATCTTGAATCTGATAAAAACTTTTCATCTCTAGATCATTTCGAACCAAAAGGAGGATTGGCAACAATGATATCAAATTTTTCTCCTTCAAATTTATCATTTTCTATAGTATCTCCTTGTTTTATTCAAAAGTATTCATAATTTGATCCATGCAAAAACATATTCATTCTTGCTAAATTAAATGTAGTATGATTTAATTCTTGTCCATAAATATTTGATACTTCTGTTTCGTTGTGTACCTTCAACAATAAAGAACCTGAACCACATGTTGGATCATAAACACTTTCAACTTTATCTCTATTTAAAGTTGTTATCTTTGAAAGTATTTTAGATACTTCTGATGGAGTATAAAATTCCCCACCCTTTTTACCTGCATCTGAAGCAAAATTTGATATAAGGTATTCATAAGCATCTCCTAAAGAATCTTTATCATCATTAAATTCAATATCATTTATCTTTAATAAGATATCTGAAATAAATCTATTTCTTTGAGAAAAATCACTACCTATTTTATTATTATTTAAATCAATATCATCAAATAAACCAGTGAAACCCTCACTAGATTTATGGGCTATTGTTGATTTTTCAATATATCTAAAAGAATCTTGTAATTCTTTAAGTATTTCTTCACCTTTATTTATTTTATTAATCAAAGTTTTGAATGAATATTTAGGTAATAAAAAATATCCTATACCATCAATGAAAAATTCTTTTAATTTATTTTTAGTTTCTTCATTTTGATCTTTTCTGAGGCTAATAATGAATCATTAGATTTTTCATAAAGCTGTTCTACATGATGCAATAAGTTTTTTCATGGATAAGTTTTGTTACTCTTGATACAGATATTGGTTTTTCTGTATAAATTATCGCGTTTTTTTTTCTCTCATTTGGTTGAGTATTGTCCAGAATTTATGTGCTTACGTCAAGATCGTGGTCTTAAAACTGTTTGTTAATACTACGGTTTTGTAACGTACAGAGTTGGTGGTCT
>JABSQD010000008.1 GCA_013214765.1 Mycoplasmataceae bacterium
ATCTTTAATTTTTACATTTGTATGTTCATTTTTCTTTTTAATAAATTATTTATTTATAGATTCGATATTACATTTTTTTAATGCAATTTCTTCAAATATTATTGAATCATCTTTAATTTATATTTTTACAATTGTTATTCCTACCATAATAATTTTAGTTTTGAGAAAATTAGGTTACGAAGTTCCTATGCTTACAGTTTTCTCTTTTCTTAATATGGTATTTAATCCAATAACAATTACATTTATTTTTTTAACATTATCTCTTGAAATTAATATTTATATAATATTTATTCCATTATTAATTACAGTTGGTTCATGAACATTTGGATTAATTCAAGAATTAATCTTTCAATTTTTAAGGTTATAATTATGATATATGAAATTTAAAGAAGCAAAATTACGTGTAATTGAAATTAGAAAATTATTAAGCAAATGAAGTAAAGAGTATTATGAAAATAATGCTCCGATTGTTGATGATTTATTATACGATGAATTATTATTTGAATTATCTTTTTTAGAAGAAAAATTTTCAGAATTAATTATAAAAGATTCTCCAACACAAATAGTTGGTTCTCCATTAGAGTCATCATCTTTTTTAAAAACTGAGCATATTATTCCAATGTTGTCTTTAAAAAATGCGTTTAATAATCAAGATTTAAAACATTTTAATAAACAAATTAATGAATTTACAAGTGATTATAATTATTATGTAGAGCCAAAAATTGATGGTTTATCAATATCATTATTATACAAAAACGGAAACCTTTTCAGAGCTTTGACTAGAGGAGATGGAATGATAGGTGAAGATGTAACTAATAATGTTAAACAAATAAAAAACATACCTCATAAAATAAATAATTTGAGCAATATTGAATTTAGAGGAGAAATATATATTCCGTTAACAGAATTTGAAGTTATTAATGAAAAAAAATTTGAATCAGGTGAACAATTATTTGCAAATCCAAGAAATGCTGCCTCAGGAACCTTAAGACAATTAGATCCACAAGTTGTTTCTGATAGAAATTTAGAAGCTATAATTTATTGAGCAATGAATTATGATTCAAATGATTATGTTTGACACACACAATCTAAAACAATTAAAGAGATTTCTAAATTAGGATTTGGAACTTTTGATTCGTCTCAAAAAGCATCTAATATTACAGAAGTTATAAAAGCAATAGAAATTATTGGATCTGATAGATATAAATTAAATTATGAAATTGATGGAATTGTAGTTAAAGTTAATAATTCTGATTTATATCCTATCATAGGACATACTTCGAAATTTCCTAAATGATCTATTGCTTATAAATTTCCTGCAAAAATAGAAGAAACAATTTTATTGGATATATTTCCAACAGTAGGAAGAACTGGTCGTGTAACTTATAATGCAAAATTGAAACCTGTAAAAATTGATGGGACCATAGTTCAAAAGGCTACTTTGCATAATGCTGATTATATAAGGGATCTTGACTTACGTATAGGAGATACTGTAAAAATTAAAAAAGCAGGAGAAATTATTCCAAAAGTGATTTCAGTTTCTCTTAAAAAAAGAAAAAAAGATTTCAAAATTTGAAAAGAATTTAATAAATGTCAAAAATGTAATAAAAATTTTATAAGAAAAAATAATGAAGTTGATCAGTATTGCATAAATTTTAATTGCCCTTCAATATTATTAGAATCTATCATTCATTTTTCTTCAAGAGAAGCTATGAACATTGAAGGATTATCTACTAAACAAATTGAAAAATTTATTGAATTGAATTGAATTAAGGATGTTTCTGATATTTACAAAATAAAAAATAGAAGAGAAGAACTTTTGAAATTAGAAGGATATCAAGAAAAGTCAGTCACTTCATTAATAAACTCAATAGAAAAAACGAAAAACAATTATCTTAGTCAATTATTATTTGGTTTGGGAATTAGACATATTGGTAAAAAAACATCTAAAGATTTATCTAATAAATTTCATTCATTAGATATCATTATAAACTCAACAATAGAAACACTTTTATCTCAAGATGACCTTGGCGAGGTTAAATCTCAATCAATAATTAAATATTTTAATAACAAAAAAAACATTAAACTTTTAAAAGATTTGAATTCACTAGGAGTTAATCCTAAATCGAAATTTATTGATGTAGATAAGAATAATAAATTTTTTGAAAAGAAAATAGTTATTACAGGAATTATCGAAGGATTAAATAGAATTGAAGCTAA
Source organism: Mycoplasmataceae bacterium (assembly GCA_013214765.1). Taxonomy (GTDB): domain Bacteria; phylum Bacillota_I; class Bacilli_A; order Mycoplasmatales; family Hepatoplasmataceae; genus Tyloplasma. The sequence goes on from JABSQD010000008.1 coordinate 2,221, forward strand.
GAACTATTTTGAATCATTAGGAGCAAATGTAATGTCTTCTATATCTGAAACAACTGATTTTCTAATTTCAGGAAAAAATTCATCTAAAAATAAACTTAAAAAAATTGATAAAAATAAAGTAATAAAACTTAAAAAAATTAATGATTTGGTTGTATAGTTAGTATATATGAAAGAAAATAAGGTAAATTTACCAAATGATAATGTGCCAAAGAAATCCTTTAGTCAGAAAATAAAAAATTTTTGAAATGGTTCAATTAGAAATATGTCTTCAGTAAGACAAATTTTAATTTGGTATTTAATTATTTCTTTAATAGGGGCTTTATTATTGTGGACTCCTTTCTCACAAAATTCATATTCTTTTGGAATTTCTTTTATTGATGCCTTATTTGTAGCATCGTCATCGTTTTCGGATACTGGTTTGACAACTTTGGGAATATCAGAGACATTTAATTGATTTGGGCAATTTGTAATATTGATATTACTAAATATAGGTGGTGTGGGTTGATTCACAATCAAAATTTTTATTTTAACATTTATATTAAGAAAAACAACTAGATATAATGAAATAAATGATAGTCTTTCTGAATTGGGAACTTCAACTAAAAAAGAAACTTTAGGATTAGTATTTATTGCTGTTACAGTTTCAATTTCATCATCTTTAATTTTTGGTTTAATTTTTGGTTTAATTTTTGCTGGTACGGGGGTTGAAGGTTTAGGATGAGAAAATTTTGGTCAATCTTTATGAACAGGTATTTTTCATGCTTCGACTTCAATTAATAATTCGGGTATGGATATATTTGCTGGAAATACATCTATGATGAATTTATATGGTGATGGAATTCATAAAATGGGTGCCGAAGTATCTATTGAAATTTTAACAATGATTTTATTTATAATTGGAGGTATTGGTTTTGGAGTATTTTTTGATATTTTTAAATGAAAAAAAACTCGTAAAACAGGCCAAACATTTAGCTTTTCAATAATTACTAAATTTTCAGTTGTTGTTTATGTAATTGTTGCTTTTTCAGGGTTATCATTAGTTTTTTTAGCAGAAGGTCTCTCTACTATTAATAATTCAAATTCGTTTTTATCTATTGATTATGATCCTAATTTAACTTCAGAAATGTCAACGTTTGGAGAAACATCAGTAGGATTTCGTTCGTGACTATTAATATTTAATACATTTTCAACTCGTAATGCAGGTTTTTCAACTTTACCAATGAATGATTTAACTAATTCAACTTTATTACTACATTCTGTAATGATGTTTATTGGTTCAGGTCCTGGTTCAACTGCTGGTGGTCTTAGAACTACAACAGTTGGTGTAATAATTGTTTCAATTTGATCATTTATGAGAAATAAGGATCAAGCTACAGCTTTTAAAAGATCGATTCCGACTGAAATAACTAGAAATGCAATTACAATTTTGTCTATTTCAACATTATTAGTATTTATTGATGTATTATTAATAGGTGTAATTGAATTTTTGAATTCAGAAAATGAACTTGATTTTATTGATAATATTTTTATAGTATTTTCGGCCTTTGGAACAACGGGATTATCATCAACCAATATTGAAAATTATCATTGAGTATCTAAATTAATTCTTATTATTTTAATGTTTATTGGACAAATGGGGATGTCAACAACATTATCACAAATGAAAACAAAAAAAATTAATCATCAAAAACAATTTATTGAAGAACATATCAATTTAGGATAAATATTTGTCAAGTGTTTTTAAACTAATTTGTTACTATTTTTTTACATTGAATAACAAATTATTGTATGCGTTTGAATAAGTTTAAATATGTTATTTTTTAGTGTATTATTAAACTTAGTATGAAAACTAAAATACTATATTTTTCAAAAACTGGAAATTTAAAAAAATTTGTTGAAAAGCTTAATAAGCAAGGATATAATAATACTTTGTTAATAACTCCCGAATTAAAAGTTGATGAAAAATTTATATTATTGGTATCAACAATCAATTTTGGAGAGGTTCCTATGGAATATAAAAATTTTTTAAAAAAAAATTTTACAAAGATGATTGGTGTTGCTGGTTCTGGAAATAGAAATTGGGGAAAAAATTTTGCTATTGCAACAGATAAAATAGCGAAAAAATTTAATGTTCCAATTATTAGTAAATTTGAATTATCAGGTAACTTACATGATTTGGATAATTTTGTAAATAAAGTAGAGGAATTAGAAAAAAATGAGCACTAAACATATAGAATTAAATAATTTAGTTAAAGTAAAAAAAGAAAATGGATTTTGAAATATTGATTCTGATATTGAGGCTATTAAGGAATTTCAAAAAACAGAATTTGATATTAGATATAAAAATGAGGGATCACAATTTATGAGAATTAGAAAATTAACAGAAGAAGGCTATTACAATCCTAAATTGCTAGATTGATATAATGAAGATCAAATAAAAGAATTACATGATTTTGCGAAATCATTTAAATTTAAATTTAAATCATATATGGCAATTAAAAAGTTTTATAATGGTTATTCAACAAAATCAAAGGATGGTTATTATTTTTTAGAATCATATATTGATAGAGTTATTGTGATGTCAATGTATTTGGCTAAGGGAAAAATGACTCAAGCTTTGGAATTGATTGAGGAAGTATTGAAAGGAAGATATCAACCAGCGACACCAACATTTCAAGATGCTGGTAAATGAAATTCTGGTGAAATGGTTTCTTGTTTTTTATTAGAAATGGATGATAATCTTAATTCGATTGTTTATAATTTAGGAACATCAATGCATCTATCTAAGTTTGGCGGAGGAGTAGCGATTAATGTTTCGAATATTAGATCAAGAGGAGAATCATTAAGAGGCGTTAAAGGAACTACTGCTGGTGTGATGCCGATTCTTAAATTAATGGAAGATTCATTTGCATTCGCAAACAAAATGGATCAGCGAAATGGAGCAGGGGCAGCTTATTTATCAATATTTCATTGAGATATAATTGAATTTTTAGATACTAAGAAAATAAATGCTGATGAAAAAAATAGACTTCAATTACTATCGTTAGGAGTTACAATTCCTGATAAATTTTTTGAGTTAGCTAAAAATAATGAAAAAATAGCTTTATTTGCTCCTCTCACAGTTAGAGAAACTTATGGAGAACATATGTCAGATTTAGATATGAATAAAATGTATGATATTTTAAAAAATGATAATAAAATTGAAAAACAATTTGTTTCCGCTAGAAAATTATTGTTAAAAATAGCACAAACACAAATGGAGTCAGGATATCCCTATATTGTATTTTTAGATACAGCAAATAAACATCATCCACTTCAAGAGGTGGGTAAAATTAAAATGTCAAATTTATGCACAGAAATTTTTCAATTACAGGAAAAGTCTGTCATTAATCCTTATTTAATTGATGATGAAATAAAAAAAGATATTAATTGTAATCTTGGTTCGATAAATATTGTTAATGTTATGGAATCTAAAAATATTGGAAGAACAGTGTTTAGAGCAATGGATGCATTAACAGCAGTTGTAGAACTAACTGACATCAAAGATGCTCCAGGAATTAGAAAAGCTAATCAAGAAATGAGATCAGTTGGTTTGGGAGCGTTAAATTTACATGGGTATTTTGCTAAAAATAAAATAATGTATGAATCAAAAGAAGCCAAAGAATTTGTTTCAATATTTTTTGCAGCAGTAAATTTTTTTTCAATTAAAAGATCATCAGAACTTGCTGTTGAAAGACATTTTAAGTTTTTGGGATTTGAAAAATCTGAATATGCTAAAGGAACTTATTTTGAAATGTATGAAAATAAAGAATTTTTACCTAAATCAGATAAAGTAAAATATTTATTCAAAGATATAAAATTACCAACTAAAAAAGATTGGTCCGAACTTAAAAAACAAGTTATAAAAAATGGCATGTATCATGCTTATAGATTAGCCATCGCACCAAATCAATCTACGGCATATATAGCTGGAGCGACTCCTTCAATCATGCCGATCACATCACAAATAGAATCAAGAGTTTATGGAAATTCAACAACTTATTATCCAATGCCATATATGAATATTGAAAATGTTTTATTTTATAAATCAGCTTACAATATGGATCAAACAAAAATTATTGATTTAGTATCTGAAATACAACCACATATTGATCAAGGTATTTCAACAATTCTTTTTGTTGATTCTGATACTTCTACAGGAGATTTAGCAAAACTTTATATTTATGCATATACAAAAAAATTAAAATCATTGTATTATACAAGAACAAAAAATAAAAAAATAGAGGAGTGTGAATCTTGTAATGCCTAATTTAAAAATTAATAAAAAGGTTACAAGAAAAGCAATAAATTGAAATAGATTAACAGATGATTTTTCAAAAATATTTTGAGATCAAAATATTAGACAATTTTGAGTTGATGAAGAAATCTCTTTAGCAGAAGATAAAAAATCTTGATTAACCTTGTCTAAAGAAGAACAAACAACATACGAAAAAGTATTGGCTGGTTTAACATTGCTTGATACTGAACAAGGCGGAACAGGAATGCCATTAATAATGCAACATGTAGAAGAATTGCATGCAAAAGCAGTTTTAACATTTATGGGCGCAATGGAACAAGTCCATGCTAAATCATATTCAACAATTTTTTCAACATTATCAACTATGGATAGAATTGATGAATTATTTAAATGAGTAGAAAATAATGAAGCATTACAATCCAAAACTAAACTCATTGTTGATAATTACACATCTATCAAAGATGATAAGTCACTTTATATCGCAATGGCATCATCAGTATTGCTTGAAACATATTTATTTTATTCAGGATTTTTTTATCCATTATATTTATCTGGTCAAGGAAAAATGATAGGTTCAGGAGAAATAATAAATTTGATTATTAGAGATGAATCAGTCCATGGTTTATTTATTGGTTTACTTGCTCAAGGAGTTTTAGAAAAAATTCCTAAATTAGAAAGAAAAAAATTAATTGATGATATATATAAATTAATGTTAGATTTATTCGAGTTAGAAAAAATTTATACTAAAGAACTTTATGAACCAATTGGTTTAGAAGAAGAGGTTGTTAAATTTGTAAAATATAATGCTGATAAAGCATTAATGAATTTGGGACTAGATCCTTACTTTAATATTGAAATAAAAGATATAAATCCTATAGTATTAAATGGACTTGATACCGAAACAAAAACACATGATTTTTTCTCAACGAAAGGAAATGGATATATTAAAGCATTAAAGCATGAAGATTTAAATGATGAAGATTTTGATTGATAAATATTTCATTATGTTGATGTTGTCATGTAAAAAAATTATTTTTTTATATGATATAATTAAATATAATAATGGAAAAGAAAAATTCTCAAACACATATGATTACTAATTCAAAGTTAGTTTTGCAAATTTCTGAAAAAAAGAATGTAAATCAAATTTTAGATATCATTTCACAAAAATTAGTTGATGAAGGTTTCGCAACTTCTAAAAAAATAGTTCTTAATGGATTTAAAGAAAGAGAAAAACAATCTACTACAGGATTGGCAGATGGAATTGCAATACCTCATGTTTCTTCAAAGGCAATTACTGAATCGAAAATAGTTATTGTAAAGTTAAAACAAGAAATTAATTGGAAATCCCTTGATGGTATTCCAACAGATTTTGTTATTGCAATTGCAGTTCCGGCCAATGGAAGAAGTGAACATTTTGATCTTTTAACAAATATTTCAGGAAAATTAGCAAATCCTGAATTTGTTAAAAAATTTAAAAAAGAATCAAATAAAAATATAGTTTCTATCTTAAATAACATTAAAGCAAGTAAGAGTGAAAAAAAACAAAAAGTTAATACGAAATCAATTAAAGTTGTTGGAGTTACTTCTTGCATTACAGGTGTCGCACATACATTTATGGCTGCTAAGGCTTTAGAAGATGAAGGTCATAAAAGAGGCTGAGATATTAAAATAGAAAAACAAGGTCAAATGACTAAGGGAACTTTATTACAAAAAGATATTGATGCTGCAGATTATGTAATTATTGCCACAGCACAACAAATTACAAATCAAGAAAGATTTAATGGAAAGAAAGTCTATATTACTGAAGTTGCAGAACCAATAACAAAAGCTGCAAAAGTATTTGATGATATGATTAAAAAATCACAAAAACAAGTTATAAAATCATCAAACTCTTCTAAAGTTACTTCTACTGGTGAAGAAAACAACAATATGCAAAAACAAAGTTTTATGTCACATATGATGGCCGGAATTTCATATATGATTCCTTATATTGCGATGGCCGGTATTACTTTAGGACTAACAACAGCATTTGGTTTTAGTGTTATTATTAAGCAAATTGATGTTTATGCTATTATTGATGGTATTCCTTATTTTGGAACAATTCAACAATCAATTTTTGGACCAAAAAATGATATTGCTAATGCTTTTAATACATTAGCAGGACAAGGATTTACATTATATATTCCAATTCTTGCAATGATGATTGCTAATTCCATTTCCGGAAGAAAAGCAATGGCTCCAGCAGCTATATTAGCAATGATTCTTAATATAGGAATTAATACAACAAATTATGTAACTATAGATGGATTTACTTTGGTTTCTGATGCTGTTTTAGATGGTGGCAATATTATTACAGGAGCTCCTGTAACCGAAATGCAATTTGCTCCATTTTGAAATTGAAAAGAAATGGGATTCCAATTTAATCAAACTCCAGCGTTAGGTTTTTTAGGAGCAATAACTTCAGGTTATATGATTGGATATGGAATTAAGTATTTTACAAAATTAACAGATAAAGTAGAAATACAAGTATTTCAAACAATATTACCATTAATGATAATTCCAATTCTATTTACAACAATTCCATTTATATTTATGGCATTCATAGGATATTTACCATTATATTGAATTTCAGTTGGATTAAATTCATTAGTTAATTTACTTGTTAATAATAATTTATTATGAATTGCAGGTGGATTTATGGGTGCCATGATTTGTTTTGATCTTGGTGGTCCAGTAAATAAAGTTGCTATGACAATTGGAGTATTGTTGATGTCAACACATCCAGAAGTAAATGGAATTTGTGCTTTAGCAGTTTCGGTTCCTCCAGCAGTATTATTCTTTTCAATGATTGGTCATAGATTTACACCATTGAAAATGGATAATAATGATGTAAGTGCAGCTATGACTGCATCTGTAATGGGATTCTTCGGAATTACCGAGGGGTCAATTCCTTTCGCGGCAAAGGAACCGAAAAAATGAATGCCTTCATTTATGTTTGCAGGAGTAGTAGGAGGAATATTAATTTCTTTTACAGGAGTAACAGATAATGTCGCAATGTGGGGGGGCCCAATCATTTGAATCGCAGGTGGATTTGGTTCAATTTTAGGACAAACTGCTGGGACCCCAGATTTTATAATAGCAGCACAAACATCTAATTGAGATAAAACATTATTATACTTTTTACCATTAGCGGCAGCAGGAATATCAGGATTTGCTATGGCTTCATTACTTGAATTTATATATTCTAAAAAAGATAATAAAGTAAAAGTTAAAGTTTAATATGAGGAATCATTTTTGCGAAATTTGATTTTGTAAATTTATAATAATAAAAGAAAGAAAATTAAAATGTTAAAAGTAAATGCAGTATTCTCAGAAAAAATTTGAGGAGGAAGTAAATTAAGAGAATATGGTTTCGATATTCCTTCAAACAAAACAGGAGAAGCTTGAATTATTTCTTCATATAAAGGTAATTCATCTAAATTAGATAACGGAGAAACTCTTAGAACATTTTATAAAAATAATAGAAATTTATTTAATAATTTTCCATCAGATGAGTTTCCTCTTTTGGTGAAAATATTAGATGCTAATAAATCTTTATCTATTCAAGTTCATCCCAATGATAAAAAGGCACAAGAATTAGAAGGATATCCATTTGGAAAAACAGAGTGTTGATATATTTTAGATGCAAAAAATAATGCTGAAATTATAATTGACATTAATGCAACTTCAAAAAAAGAAGCTAAAAAACTTATTGATCAGAATGGATGAGAAAAATTATTAATAAAACATAAAATAAAAAAAGGAGATTTATTTGATATTAAATCAGGAACAGTTCATGCTATATTAGAAGGAACTGTTGTATATGAATTACAACAATCATCTGATATTACATATAGATTATATGATTTTGAAAGAAAAGATAATGAAGGAAATTTTAGAGAATTACATATTGATAAATCTCTTGATTCTATTGATTATGATATTAAGAATTATAAAAAAGAAATTGAATTAAAATTTAAAAAAGATAATATTATAATTAATAATATGATTGCTAATAATATTTATACTTTACAAGAGTGAAAAATAAATGGTAATACAAAACTTTCTTTTGATAAAAATAAAAAAAATTTTTTATTATTGACTGTTATCGAGGGCAAGGTTGTTATTAATGGAAAAATTCTTAAACAATATGAATCAGGAATTTTAACTTCTAATGAACTAAGTAATATTTTTATTGAAGGAAAAGCGAGAATATTAGTTGGTAATCCAAATAAAATATAATTTTTATGTAAACATCAATGTTTCTTATATGAAGCTAATGTTTTTTATTGGTATAATTTTATTAAATTTATAACTATGGAGCGGTAGCCAAGTGGTAAGGCAGGTGACTGCAACTCTCCGATCGTCGGTTCGAATCCGATTCGCTCCTCCATTATTAAAGTTATTAAATTTTATTAAAGGATAATATGTAAAAATATGGAATGAAAAAAAAATTATAAATATTGACTAGAAAACTCTCCTAAAAAAATAAAAAATATTATTGAATCTTATAATGAAAAAGAAAAAAAACTTTATTTTTCGAATAATCTTACATTTGGAACAGCAGGTTTAAGAGAAGTTATTGGATATGGTTCTTCATTAATTAATGAATTTAATATTGCAAAATATTCATTAGCTTTTGCTAAATTTTTATTGTCTAAATATGGAAACTCTGCTAAAGAATATGGAGTAGTTATAGCTCATGATAATAGAAGAGGGAATATTCTTTATTCCGAAACAGCAGCTCAAGTAATTTCAGCATTAGGAATTCCGGTTTTTTTATTTGATAAAAATAATTTACAACCGACTCCTTTATTATCATATGCGATTGTAAAGGGAAATTATGTTGGTGGTCTTAATATTACTGCTTCACATAATCCACCTGAATATAATGGGTTTAAAATTTACAATCATACCGGAACTCAAATGCTTCCCAAGGATACTAATTCTATTTTGAAATTTTCAAACGAAGATATAAATATTTTTAAAATAAAAAAAAATAATAAAAATATTTACTTTTTATCTAAAAGTATTGAATCTCAATATTTAAGAACAGTTTTACAATTAATACCATTCAAATCTCTTGAGAAGCCAAAGAATATTAAAGTTATTTTTACTTCGCAACATGGAACTGCCGTTCCTTTTGCTAAAGAAATATTAACCAAAATGAAAGTAGAGTATTATTTTGTCAAAGAACAAATGAAACCAGATCCAGAATTTAGCAATACAGAATCCCCAAACCCTCAAGATCCTAGATCATTTATTTTAGCTAGAAAATATGGTGATAAATATGATGCTGATGTTCTTTTTTGTACTGATCCAGATGCGGATAGATTTGGTATCGAAGTTAAACATAAAGGAAAATGAATACATATCAATGGTAATCAATTACCTTTGATTCAATTGGATTATAAATTAAGCGAATTAAAAAAACTTAATTATTTAAACCCAGGAGATTTTATTGTTAGATCAGTAGTTACTTCAACTGCCGGTGATAGAATAGCTGCAAATTATAATGTACAAGTTTATGAAAATCTTACAGGATTTAAATGATTGATTTTTGAATCTTTTAAACATGAAATGCAAGGTAATGAATGTATTTTTGCTTGAGAAGAATCATATGGATCTACTATTAGATCTTTTACTAGAGATAAAGATTCTTTTCAAGCATTAGTTCAAGTTATTGAAATAGTTGATATGTACAAAAAAGAAAACAAAACACTTGTTGATGTTTTGCAAAGAATTTATGAAGAAATTGGTTTTTTTGAGACATCCCAAATTCAATCTAAATTTATTGGTGTTAATGCTATGCAAAAAATGAATGAAATTATTAATAAAGTTAGAACATATAATGTTGGTGATAAAATTAAAGAATTTGAAATTATTGAAATTAGAGATTTTGCAAAAGGATATAAGAATTTATATAAAGATAATTTTATAATGTTAATTTTTGATGATGATGTTAAAGTTACACTAAGACCTTCAGGAACAGAGTCAACACTAAGAAAATATTTTGATGTTCCAGGAACAAATAAAGAATTAACAAGAATAAAAATAAGAAGATAAGAAACTATTTTTAAAGATTTATT
>JABSQD010000009.1 GCA_013214765.1 Mycoplasmataceae bacterium
AATTACTGCTTCCATCTCCATAATGACTAGATGTATAACCACCACTTACGCCTCCGTCTAATTCGAAGCTAAAGTGTTTTGACTTATCCACCTCATCATCATATTTATCCTGAACTTTAGGGGAATCAATATCTTTTATAAAGAAACAAATCATTAAAATTAGGATTTATTTACGTTTTTTAAATGAATTATTTTTCGCATTTTTCATTGAATTCATTGTGTTTCTAATTTGTGCTTCAGATGGTTTTCTTCCCATCGACATAAACATTGCTCTAATTTGTGCTTCGGAAATTGGAGGATTATCTTTTAATTGTTTTTCAATTAATTTTCTAGTAATATAAAAAGTTAAAAATATAATAATAGGAATTAATACTCCTAATACAATTGCTACAATATCTCCAGCGCATAATCCACTAGAATGTTCTGCTATCTTTACAAAAATTTCTTTTCCATAAAATATTGTTAAATTCATTATTTACCTTCTTTCTTTTTTTTATTTTTCTTTTTAATAAATTTTTGTTCTAATTTTATTTTTTCTGCTTCGGATTTAGCTTCAGAGTTAATTCTTGATCTATTTGCCTTTGCTTCTATTTTTTCTAATTTTACATCTTCTTTTTCTTTAACAGATTTTTCAGCTTTAATTTTTTGTTTTTCATGATTTTCTTTTAATATTTGATATTCAAGTAACTCTTGTGGAGTTTCAGCTTTTTTTATTTTTTCTTCTATATCAACTATATATTCTTGATCAACAATAATTTGTTTACCTTTTACTTTTACACCATCAAAACTTTTTTCACTATTTCTATTTTTAATGTTATGTCATTTTTTCATTATTTTTGGACCTAGTGTTAATCATTTAGCAAAAAATATAATTATTATGACTCTAATAATTATTAATGTAAATAAAAGAAAAATTAAAAAATAGTTCAAACCATCATCCAATTGATTATTATATATTGATATTTTTGCTATTAATAAGTTAATCATATACTTTTAATTATACCTTTTATTCTTTTGTATTATTACCAGTTTTAATGAAATCAACTAGTGAATTTTTATTTTTTTCTCAATATACTTTTGTATAATTAATAAATTTATTATTAACTTTATCAACTGCAACTCCTGATTGAAAAACCTCAGGTTCATATCTATAAACTCTATTTCCAATTAAATTTTTAACTAACAAAGTTTGAGTATTTTGATTTAAAGTTAATACTGATAATAATAATTGTGCAAATTGTTGTTTCATAGGCGATTTAATTAATTCCTTGCCCTTAACTATTTTAAAATTTAAATCATCTGTAAATGATTGACCAAATGATAATACTTCTATATTAGATAATTTTATACCTTTTTCAGATACGGCTAAATTTATTGCTGTTAATGAAGGATTATTTGCTCATAATCCACCATCCATTATTAAGTGGTCTGTATCTTCTTCTAACATAGGTTCAAAATAAAATGGTGCAGCTGTCGATGTTCTAAGAGCTTCAATTAAAGAAATATTATTTTTAACTAATGTTGATTTAGATAAAGAAGGAGATGCATAAATAATTGGTTTAGCTTTAGTAAAATTAGAAGCAAAAAAAGCAAAATCTTTTTTTGTTTTTTTATAAAGAGATTCTAATGTATGATCTCCAATTTCTTTTGTTAAATATTCTATTAAACCTTCGGTATTATATCCAGCAAAAAATATTGATTTAAATTGTTCCATAAAAGATTTTTTGTTTGAAAAAATTTTATTTTGATCATCCATATATGTTTCATATATTTTTTTATATGGTGTCCCTGATAATAATCCCGAAACAATCAAAGCTCCTGTTGAAGTTCCTACAATCATATCAAAATAATCAATTACTTTAATATCATAATCTTCTTCTAGTTTCCATAAAGCGTAGGCAGTAAAAACTCCCTTCATTCCTCCACCATCTATTGATAATATTCTATATTTTTTTTCTTTTCTTTTAAATCCAAACATAATTTAACCTTTCTTATTTTAAGTCTATTGGAGACTTCATCATTTCATCAGTTCCATGTGATGATTTAGGAAAAGCAATTACTTCCCTAATAGAATCTTTTTTTAATAAAATTGATAAGATTCTATCTAACCCAAGAGCTATTCCTCCATGCTCTGGAATTCCATATTTTTGAGCTTCTAAAAATCATCCAAAACTTGAATCTTTTTCTTGTTGTGAAATACCAATAAATTCAAATACTTTATTTTGTTCTTCCACATTAGATATTCTTGATGAACCTCCACCTATTTCATATCCATTTAAAATAATATCATATGAATTAGAAAGAATAGTTACTAATTCTTTATTGTCAATAGTTAATGATTTAAATTTATCTTTATATTCTTCTTTTATTGAAGTAAAAGGATTATGCATTGATTCGATTTTTCCTTCTAAATTCTTTTTAAATAATGGAAAATCCACAACTCAAACAAATGAAAATTTATCATTATTAATTATATTTAATTTCTCAGCAACTAATAATCTAATTCTACCTATAAATTCTAATGCTTTCATTTTTTTATCAATAATAATTAATAAAATTCCATCAGTATCAATATTCATTTCTGTTTTAATATCTTCTATATTTTGTTTTGATAATAATTTTAAAGAACCTAAAATTTCATTATTAGAAAATTTAACTCATGACAATCCTGAAGAACCTTGTGATTTAATTAATTTATCAATTTCTTTAATTTCTCCATTAGATATATTTTTTTCAAAAAATACTGCTTTAACTTCTTTTCCTGAAAGAATTTTATCATAAATAAAATTAACTGGAGTTACTTTTAAAATTGAAGTTAAATCTGATATTTTATTCTCAAATCTTGTATCAGGTTTATCTGAACCGTATTGAGAAATTGATTCTTCAAAAGTAATTATTGGTATTTTATCAAATTTATAATTGGTAAATTTAGTAACTATTTTTTTTAATAAATCATTAATTATTTTCATTATTTCTTCCCGAGTTACAAAAGACATTTCTAAATCTAATTGTGTAAATTCTAATTGTCTATCTTTTCTAGAATCTTCATCTCTAAAACATCTGGCAATTTGAAAATATTTATTTAATCCACCATACATTAATAATTGTTTATAAATTTGTGGAGATTGTGCTAATGAATAGTATTTTCCCTTATGTTTCTCTGAAATAATTTTAAATTCTCCAGCACCACCTGAACTTGGCTTAGTAATAATAGGTGTTTCAACTTCTATAAAATTTTTATTATAAAAATAATCTCTAATTAATTTATTAAAATCTGATCTAGATTTTAACATTTCTTGATTAACTTTTCTTCTCAAATCAATATATCTATATTCATTTCTTTTTTGTTCTAAAGCATCAGTTTCATCCCTAATCAACATTGGAGTTTGTTTTGATTTATTTATAATAATTATTTCATGAATTAAAATTTCGATAGAACCTGATACTAATTTTAGATTTTCTTCTTTTCTTTTAACTATTTTTCCTTTGACAAAAATAACAAATTCATTTTTTAATTTATTTGCTATTTCATATGATGAAGAAGAAGAATCAATTACTGCTTGAATAATTTCTTGCCCATTTCTAATGTCGATAAATATAAGTTCTCCTAATTTTCTTATTTTATTAACCCAACCTTTAAGTTCGATTTTTTCTCCAATATTTTGAATGTTTAACTTAAAATTATTATTCATTTTTATTTAAATTCTTTTTTTGAGATTCTCTTTGAGATTTAATATTTTCAATTTCTTCTGGAGTTAATTTTATTGAAGCATTCAATAAATTATTATAAAAATCTATAACAATATTTAAAGCTTTTTCTTTAGATAAAATTTTTGTTGATGTAATTTTAAGTACTCTAAAATATGATGAATCATAACTCATTAAAACTTTCACTTCTAAATTTTCTATATCCACTCTTATTTCTCTAATATGATTATAAACAAAAATTTGAGATGCGATTTCTTTTTCTCCCTTTGCTATTAATATAAGTGCATGTTTTCCAATTATTCTTTGTGTTTTCATTTTTCTATATCTCCTTTATTTTAATTTCTTTTTGTGTATTATTTTCTAAATCTTTAATAGTTACAACTCCATCTTTAATTTCATTACCTACAATAATAATTTTTTTAGAGTTCATTTTTTCAGCTAAATCAAATTTTTTATTAAGTTTTTTACTTGAATAATCAACATATACATTTTTATTATTTTTTCTTAAAGAAGTAGCAATCTTTAATGCTATATCTTGTAATTCTAATTCAGGATATGCACATAATATAAAATATTCTATTGATTCATTTATATTTTTTTCTAAAAAATCTGCTGCTGCCAACATTAATCTTTCTATTCCTAAAGCAAAACCTACTGCAGGAACATTTTTAGTTTCATCATTTTTTTTAATTAATGAATCATATCTTCCCCCACCTAAAATAGTAGATTTAGATCCTAATTTTTCAACATCTGTTGAAACATATTCAAATACTAAATCATTATAATAATCTAATCCCCTAACTAAAGTTGGGTTTTCGAAAAATTTGATATTGTTTTTATCAAGAATTAATTTTAACTCTGTAAATTTTTTTCTAGATTCTATTGAAATAAATTCTTTAATTATTGGAGCATTTTTTAATAATTTTAAATCTGCATCAATTTTAGAATCAAAAATTCTCATTATATTTCCTGAATTTATTTTTTCTTTAGCATATTCTGATAATTTATTCATTAATGGAAATACATATTTTTTAAGAGCTTCATTATATTTTTTTCTCGCCTTCGAATCTCCAATTGTATTAATCTGTAAATTATATTTGGTAATTTCTAACCTTTTAAAAATTTCTTCAGCAAATAATATTATTTCCACATCAACATAAACACAATCATTTCCAAATCTTTCAATTCCAAACTGAAAAAATTCTCTTTGTCTTCCCTTTTGTGGTCTTTCATATCTAAAAGTTGGTGTTATATAATATAAATTAGGTTTATTATTATTATCTAATAATTTGTTTTCTAAAACCATTCTAACTATTGAAGCAGTTCCTTCTGGTTTTAATGAAATAGATCTTCCTTTTTTATCTTGAAATGTATACATTTCTTTATTCACAACATCAGAATCACTACCTACTGTTCTTAAAAAAAGTGATGTGTTTTCAAAAGTAGGAGTTACAACTTTTGACAAATTATAACTTTTAGCTATTGTTTCTAATATGTCAAATGTTAAAAATAATTTTTTAGATTCAATTCCAAAATAATCTTTTGTGCCTTTTATTTTTTTTTCCATTACATATTTACCCCATCAATAAATTCTTCTCTCACTTCTCCATCAGATTTATTTTTTGATTTAAAAATATCTTCTTTTTGTTTATTTTCCTTAATTCTTTCTCTAAAGTCACCTAATAATTCTCCAAAATATGGATATACAAATTGTTGAATTATAAATATAACGAAAGGAATTATCATTGTTATTAATAATAATGGTAATATAGTTATAAATCCATATGCTCCAATTAATAATAATTCAATCGCTCCTAAAAATATTAAAAAAGTAGGCATTACAAACATCATTTGTTTAGTATTTCTAATTCATTTTTTTTCTTTTACTTCATCATTTTTAACCATTTGTGAAATTCTAATTTTAATAACTGCAGAAAATATTATTGATAAAAGTATTGGTAATCATATTAAAAAATTATATGGAATAAATAAAATAAATATCGGAGAAACAATAAATATTGCCTCAAGAAGTGTTGTTAATAAAATTGCAATTGCAACACCTCAATTAACTGATAAAAACACAATAAATGTTGCCACAATAATAATCATAAATAATGATAAGAGACCTTGGAAAATATATTTATTTTCTGTATATGATATATTCTTTTGTGCTATTCCGCTTGTAAGTGATAATTCATCAACCAATTCAAATCCCTTAGAATAATAATCATTTCCAAATCCAGAATCCAATAATATAATATTGATATTTTTCTTCATTTCCTCAGTAATTTGAATTTTAGAAGTTAATTGATATCCAAATGTAGAAAGAATTGTTATTTCTTCTTCTAGAGTTCCGATATTTGATCTTTTGATCTCATCTCTTCTTACAATATTAATATTGCTTATTTTAACACCATTATCCTCAAATGAATTTTTAACTGAATCTAAATCATTTTTAGCGTACTCATAATATGGATCAATAAATTCTGATCCGGATGAAGAATCTCCATCAATAATATTAATTTCTGCTTCTTTATCAATTACTTTAACATTATAAATATAATCTTTAGTTCCATAAAAATTTATATTTGCAGGCGAACCCATAAATACATGTAAAGAACCTCCAATAATTGATGATAACAATATAACAACTACACCAACTAATACCGAACCTAAAGTTTTTTGTTTAATTCCTTTGACCTCAGTGTTAATATTATTTTTAATGTTAATATTAAATCCATTTATTCAATTTCATTTTTTAACATAATCGTCTTTAGAAAATTCCATTAATAAATCTATTAAATAAATTAATGGTAACAATATAAATACTGAAACTAAATATGAAATAACTGTTGCAATAGAAATTAAATAAATAACTAATGCTAATAATGTATTTAAAAATATACCTGATATATATAATATTAATATTAGCGAAACTAAAGAAGCGAATAATAATTTATTAACATCTATAAATTTATTAAAAAATCTTTTTGTTATACTTATGAATTTATCTTTATTATTATTTTTATATGTATTAGTAGTTAAATATATTATCATAGCTGAGAATAATGCTATTATAAATAATGCAGATAATCCTAAGCCAGTAACTGCAATTCCAGATAATGAATATATTACAATCATAAATGAATTAATTATTAAAAATGCTATTGAAGATATAACCCCTAGCAAACCAAAATATGTTACAAAAGAAAATATAATACCAATAATCATTACTAATAATATTGAAGCCATTTCAATTAATATTAATTTAGTATCTGAATATTTAAATGAATTAGAATTATTAATTTTTGAAACAAAATATTTTGCTTCTCTTTCTGTATAAGTTCCCTTTAATTGAATTATGTTTTCATAAAAATTATTAAATACAGGTTCATCTGTTGCTGTTGAATATAATGGCCTTAATGTTGTATTGTTTGAAACTGTTTCATACATTGTTTCTTTACTATCAACTAAACCTAATATATTTAATATTTTAAATGTTTCATCAAAATTAAATCATACAACATAATTAGTAGTTTCATTTGAATTAATATAATTATTAAAATTAGTAAACATTGTTTTATAATCACTTGATGAATTTCCTTTTGGTTTAATTCCTATTTTAATTACTGGATATCCTTTAGAATAACTAATTGATGCTGATTTATAAAATTCTCCAGGACTTATTGATGAGTTGGTTGTTGTTGAATTTGATGTTTCATCATATTCTTCTTCAATATTTCCAGATGTCATATTTTCTTCTGAAAAATAATAACCTTCTTTTGAACTTCCAGGAATTTTTCCATATGGAAAAATTTCTTGTCCATCTTCTGTTCTGAAATCCAAAGTTCCATTGAATAATAATGAAGTTGTTAATGAAACCATTTCGCTAAAATAAGAAATATTATTTTCATATTCTCCCATCATATCAATTGAATTTTTTTCATTATCAAAATATGAACTAACTGGATTACTTATAATAAGAGTATCGCTACCAATTATATTTATTGTTGAATTTTGAATTCCTAAAAATTTAAATGTGGAATGAATGGAATTAGCAGCATCATCAATATTTTTATCACTTGATTTAAAATTGACTTTAGTTTCAATTTGAACATAATCATTATATCTAGAATCAATAGATGATGAATTTTTAACAGCTTTATTAAAACCAAATCCTATTCCAACTATTGAAATAATAGCTAAAATAACAGTTAAAAATATTCCTGTTTTTCTTCTTATTCATTTGTAATTTTTTTGATTACTTTCCATATTTTTAAAATTTTGGATTTATTATTGCATCCGACATTAAAAAATCAATAATATCATTTATATTATTAGATGAAACAAACAACTTTAATGATTCAAGATTAATATTTTGTTTTTTAAAATAAACATTATCAAGATATTTCTTGATATCTTCTGATTCAATATTAATTTTTTTTTCCTTAAATTGAGATAATTTAATTTTAATTATTTTTTCAATGTTAAATTTATCCATAATAATATAAATTATAACAAATAAAAACCACACATACAGTGTGGTTTATTATTAATAATTTATTTAAATTATTTCTTTTTAATTTTAAATCTTTCAATTGCAGAAAATAATGCAGCTGCTGCTATCTCTGGAATTAAATAAAATACTGCTCAATCCATTTTACTTTCAGTTGTTACTAACCCTTCTGAAAACATACTAGTTACATCATGAGCTAATGCTGGTCCAATTAATCTAGCAGGATTAAGTGGTATATTATTTGTTCTAATACCAAAACACAAAATTATTCAAATTACAATTCCTAAAAATAATGGTCTTCATTTATTAGATATTTTAGGAAAATAAAATATAGACCCAATTAATCCAAATGTAAAAGCAAATTCTAAAAATGCTGAAAAAACTAAGAACATTCCTGGAACTTTCATATTTTCTAAATTAATTATATTGTAAAAAGAATCTGGATTTATATTTGTTCAATCATACATCATCAATCTAGGATGAACAGCATCAAGATCAACTGGTTCAATCAAATTCATAGATTTTGCTATATCTGCTGCAATAAAACCTGCTATTATTCCACCGAACATTTGAACACTTATTTTCATAAGTCCCAACTCAACAGAATCATTCTTTTTTGCAATTTCGGCAATTGTAACAACAGGATTTAAATTGACCGAAATATATCTTAATAAATATACTATAACAATAATAAATGAAATCACTCAAAAAGCTTTCATAAATATTAACTCTCAAATTTTGGAAAATCCATTTCAAAATTCTATATTTTTAGTATGTGCTGAAGGATTAGAAAAAGCCATTGCTGAAGGTAAAATTATTCATAAAACAAGAGCAATTGTTCCTAAGAATTCAGTTAATAAAATTATATCTCATCTTTTTAAGATAGAAATTTTTGTATTTTGTATTTTTTTAGTTTTTGTTCCCATATTTTAATAAATAAATTACCTAATGTTCTTTCATTTAACATATTATAACAAATAAAACAACACACAATAATATGGTTTTGAATTACATTAAACTATTGCTTCTAAAGCAATTTTTGTTGCCTCTTTAAGAATTTTAATAGATTTATCAAAACGTGCTTTTTCAGATTTTGATAATGGAAATTCTAATGTTTTTCTAATTCCTTGTTTTCCAATCACACATGGAATTCCAGCATAAACACCTTCTTGTCCATATTCTCCAGATAATAAAGCACCTGTAGCAAATATTTTTTTTTCATTTCTTAAAATTGCTTTTGAAATTTCTGCTAATGCAGTACCAATTCCATAAAATGTAGAACTTTTTCTATTAATTATTTCATACGCTTTTCTTTTTACTCTTTCATGAATATCATTTTGTTTTTTAACTGTTAGATCATATTCATCATAATACTTATTCATTGGAATACCTTTAATTGTCCCGTGTGCTAATGTTGACACAGATGAATCTCCATGTTCTCCAATAACGAATGCTCCAAATTCTGCTGGAGAAACTTTGAATATTTTAGCTAACTCAAGTTTTAATCTTGAGGTATCTAATGTGCATGATGAAGAAATAACTTTTTTATCATTAAATCCTGTTATCTTTTGATAAACTGTTGTCATTACATCAACTGGATTAGAAGCAATAATTGTTATTCCATTAAAATTTTTAGATTTAATTTCATTGGCAATTGACTTCATAATTTTAGCATTATCTGCCACCATTTCTAATCTTGTTTCTCCTGGTTTTTGTGGTCTACCTGCAGTAATAACTACAATATCAGCAGATGATACTAATTCATATCCACCAGAACTAATTTTAGCATTTGATGGCAATGAACCTAAAGAATCTTCTAGATCAAGTTTGTTTCCAAATGCTCCTTCAGTATTTATATCAATAATTCCATACTCTTCAGCAATTCCTTGTGAAATGGCAGAAAATAAAAATGTTGTGCCAACAGCTCCTGCACCAATCAAAACTATTTTATTACTTGTTTTTTTCATTTTTTTCATTTTAAATTTTATAAATATACAAAAAAATTATATACTAATTTTGTACATAATCATTAAATAATATCAAACTTAAAAAGAAACAAATAAATTATTTTAATAATCAGTTTTAGAAACTTTTCCTTTCATAATATCTACACCATTAGAAGTTCCGATTCTTGTTGCTCCTGCATTAATCATTGCCACTGCATCTTCGAAAGATCTAATTGATCCTGAAGCTTTAACTTCTGCTTTGTTTTTAGTTATCGACTTCATTAATTCTACTGCTTCAATAGTTGCTCCTGTTGTTTGTATTCCTGTTGATGTTTTAATAAAATTTCAATTTTCTGCAACTGCCAATTCTGAAATGTATTTAATTTCATCATTAGTTAACAATCCAATTTCAAGAATTAATTTAATCACAGTTCCTTGAGTCGCTTTTCTAATTAATTTTAATTCATTATTTAAATAATCAGTATTGTGTTCATGAACCATTGATATATTAATAACAAAATCTAATTCATCTGCACCTTTTTTTAATGCATCCTTAGCTTCAAAAACTTTAGTTTCAGTTGTTTGTGTTCCATAAGGAAAACCCAAAACTGTAGTAATTTCTACATCTGTTTTTTTTAATTTATCTTTTGAGTATTCAATTCATATTGGATGAATACAAATTGTTTTAAATTTATATTTAATAGCTTCTTTAATAATTTTATCAATTTCTGAGGAAACTGCATCTCTTTTTAAGATTGTGTGATCTATATATTTATTAATTTTCATATTTATTTCTCCAATATAATTTTACTTATTATTTCGTTTTTAAAACTTTTTTTTATTTTTCTTTAAAGTAGTATTTATATAATATTTATTTGTTATAACAGATGCAGCTGCGAATCCCATCGAATTACCCACTCCTCTAAACTTATCTAACATTGGCTCTATTAAATAAATAGTAAAAAAATAAGCTGGATTTAATCCTAACACTGAAAGTAATCCAAGAATTATAGCTACATCTGCACCGGGAACACCAGTCATTCCTAATGTCATAATCATTATCAATGGGATCATAACAGAAATTATTATTATCATTTGAATTAATGTAGCAACTGATTCATTATCTGTAAATGGCTTATTTTGTATTAAAGTAAACATTACAATAAATGCAGGATAAAATCCTCCACACATACTAAATCCCATAAATGTACTTAATACAGGAGTTGTTTTAGAAACCTCTTTATGCACTCCTAATTCTTTAACATAAGCAACTGTTATGGGAAATAATATAGGAGCTGATTGAACTGCGAAATCATTAATTGCATATTCTTTAGTTATTTTTCTAAATTCTTTTTTAGTATGTTTAATTTTTGGAGTTTTTAAAGTTTTTACAATTCCATATTCTATTGATCAAACAACTATTAAACCAATAAAGAATATTAAAGTAAATAAAGATAAACTACTTAATGTCATTAAAAATGAATTTTGATAATTAGAAAACCCTACTACTAACATACCTGAAATTACATATGGAATTATTTTAGTTAATCAACGTAAATAAATTTTAATTCCATTTTTAATTCTTTCAACAAAAATAATTACTGTTTCTCCAATATTATGTTTAAATCTATGTAACACATTCATTATTACAGCAAATGTTATAGCTAATATAATTGAAATTAATACTATAAGACCGTAATTCACGAATATTGAATTAATAAATGCTTCAAACTCAGGTCATATGCCTCCGAAAATACCAGTTGAATCTTCATTGGATAAACTACCTGTTAATTGCATAAAATTTTTCAATAAAATCATTAATGGGAAAAAAACTATTGCTATTAATATTCCTAATAATGTCATTCCTCATAAAGAAAAAAAAGAAAAAGTTAAAAGTTTTTTATTTCCTTGATTATGTCTTGTATTTGTAAAGGTTGTAGAAACCATTGAAAATATATACATTGGCAGTATTGCCAACAATAAAATCATAAATATATTTCATGCCATCGTCAATCACATATAAATACTATCTACTAAATTTTGTGTTTGATCAATATCATTAACCATATTCTCTTTTAATCCTGTACTCATTATAAGATAAACTAAACCTAGCATTAGTCCTAAAATCATAGAAATAATTAACACATGTTTATTTTTTTTTAATTGTAATATAATTATTATTATATACAAAATAAACAATATTACTAATATAGCAGAAATCGGTTGTCAATGAGTAAAGACTCATAATAAAATGTTATCCATTTTATTCCTCCTCTAAATATTATTTTAAATTCCTTTTATAAAGTTGACAATAGTCATCTGCCGAAATCAATCTAAGCTTTAATAAGGAAAACATTTATCAAAATGTTTTAGCAATATTATTATACTACTAAAAATGATTATTTATTTTTAAACTACTTTATTTTAATAATTAAAA